>NZ_JACADT010000280.1:0-6278 GCF_013421635.1 Streptomyces sp. UH6
GCGCGCCCTGCCGGAGCAGGTAGACGCCGGGCAGCAGCCGCTGCCAGGACCCGCCCGGCCGGCACCGTTCCCCGGCCTGGGCCGGCGTCACGCCGTGGGCGCGCAGCTCCGCGGCGGTGACGAGCAGGTGCGCGCCCGAGGGGGTGGTGGGGCGGGAGGAGAGCAAGGGGTTCACGGGGAAGTCGTGCGTCATGTCCCCTTGTTTCCCCCGTACGGAGCAGCACCGGACCCCTGTTACAGGTCCGTCGAGGAACGCTGACCGTTCCACCATGTTCCCGCGAACAGATGCCCGATACCGGGCGGGGAGCCCTCGGCCGGCGCCGCGGCGGGCGTGCCGCCATGACGCCGTCACGCCGTCACGCCGTTATGCGGACGTCCGCCCGTTCCGTCGCTGGGAGACGTATCCCGTGGCGGCCAGGACCAGGGTCAGCGCTCCGGTGGAGAGCACCTGGACGCGGGTGCCCGGTTCCAGCAGCATCAGCGCGAAGATCGCCAGGATGCCGGCCACCGCGACCCAGGTGAGCCACGGGAAGGCCCACATGCGGACCGTCAGCCGGGCGGGCTCCTCGCGCTCCAGCCGCCGGCGCAGCACCAGCTGGGAGGCGGCGATGAAGAGCCAGACCACCAGGATGACCGCGCCGATCATGTTGAGCAGCCAGGCGAACACGTCGTCCGGACGCCAGTAGCTGAGCAGCACGCACACGAACCCGAAGGCCGAGGAGGCCAGCACGGCCGCCCGCGGCACCCCGCCGGTGACCCGGCCGAGGGCCTTGGGACCCTTGCCCCGCCGGACCAGGGAGAAGGCCACCCGGGAGGCGGTGTAGGTGTTGGCGTTCATCGCCGACAGCAGCGCGATGAGCACGACCACGTTCATGATCTGGCCGGCCCCGGGGATGCCCAGGGTGTCGAGGGCGGCGACGTACGGGCCCTTCTCGACCAGCGCCGGGGAGTTCCACGGCACCAGGAGGACGATCACGGCCATGGAGCCGATGTAGAAGAGGCCGATCCGCCACATCGCCGTGCGCACGGCGCTCGCCACGCCCCGCACCGGGTCCTCGGACTCGGCGGCCGCGACGGTGACGGACTCGATGCCGCCGTAGGCGAAGACGGAGGCCAGCAGGCCGATGATCAGGCCGTGCACCCCGCCCGGCATGATCTCGGAGAGGTTGGCGCCGTCGGTCCCGTCGCTGCCGGGCAGGAGCCCGGCGACGGCCAGCACTCCGAGCGCCAGGAAGGCGACGATGGCCGCCACCTTGAGGGCGGCGAACCAGAACTCGAACTCGCCGAAGTTCTTCACGGCGGCCAGGTTGGTCCCGGTGAACACCGCCATGAAGAGGGCGACCCACATCCACTCCGGGGTGCCGGGCAGCCAGCCCGTGACGATCTTCGCCGCGCCGATGCCCTCGAGCCCGACGGCGGTGGAGAGCATCACCCAGAACGCCCAGCCGGAGGTGAAGCCGGCCCAGGGGCCGATGGCCCGCTCGGCATGGGTGGAGAAGGAGCCGGAGGAGGGGTAGGCGGCGGACATCTCGCCGAGCATCCTCATCACCAGCATGACCAGCAGCCCGGAGACCGCGTAGGCGATCACGATCGACGGTCCCGCGGCGGCGATGCCCGCGCCGGAGCCGACGAACAGACCGGCGCCGATCACGCCGCCGAGGGCGATCATCGACAGGTGGCGCTGCTTGAGGCCGTGGCCGAGGGAGCCGGACTCCTGGGCGGACGGGTCGTACGCGGGGGCCGCGGTGGTGGACGACGGGGTCTCCGTGACCGTCGCGGCCTTCGGGGTGGTGCGTGACATGGCAGCGAGTCTGACCGACACCGGCCGGGTCCGGGGGGTTCGACCGGAATGCGAACGGCCACAATTCGGAGCGTGAGATTCCGCTCACCCAGCGGACGGATTTGGCGACTTCCTACAAGCCCCCGGCGTGAGCAGCGTCACTCTTCGTCGAGGCGTGGGGCGGGTAATTTGTGCGATACCCACGACGTCGTCGTTCCGGGCTTTGTCGAGCACGGACGGTGATGCCGCCGACCGCCCTGGGATAGCGTCGTCGTGTTCGAACAAGTTCGTCACGCGGTCGATTCGTCCGGATCGGCCGGCCCCTCCCCCAGCCGACCACCATCCCGCGGAGAGACCCATGAGCACCGCCGCCGCCCCCGCCCGCTCCGGGCAGGTCCTCGCCGACCTGCTGCCCGCCTCCCGCGTCCGGGACGCCGCGCTCGTCGTCGGCGGCGCCGTGCTGACCGGTGTCGCCGCCCAGATCGCCGTGCCGGTCCCCGGCTCCCCGGTTCCGGTCACCGGCCAGACCTTCGCCGTGCTCCTGGTCGGCAGCGCGCTGGGCGCCCGGCGCGGTCTGCTCTCGATGGTGGTCTACCTGCTCGCCGGCATGGCGGGCATGCCGTGGTTCGCCGAGGGCGCCTCGGGTGCGGCCGCCCCGTCCCTCGGGTACGTGTTCGGCATGGTGGCGGCCTCCGCCATGGTGGGCGCGCTCGCCCGCCGCGGCGCCGACCGCACGCCGCTGCGGATGGCCGGGACCATGCTGCTGGGCTCCGCGGCGATCTACGCGCTGGGTCTGCCCTACCTGTCCTTCGCCCTGGACCTCTCGGCGAGCGCGACGATCGCCGCCGGTCTCACCCCGTTCCTGCTGGGCGACGTGCTGAAGGCCGCGCTGGCCATGGGCGTGCTGCCCACCGTCTGGAAGCTGCTCGAGCGCCGCTGACCGGACGGCGGGCGACCCAGGCGAAAGACCCCGGCTCGGTCGAGCCGGGGTCTTTCCCGTGCGCGGACCCGCCTTCTGCGAAGCCTTTGCAATAAGGTGACGGCAGGGATCGCCGGGCCGCCCCGCCGCGGTCGTCTTCTCACACGGACGGCGGGGCGGCCGGTCTCCCGCGCGCGGTCCTAGACCAGGTTGGAGAAGTCCGGACCCTTGGTGCGGGTGCGCTTGATCTCGTAGAAGCCCGGCACCGAGGCGACGGCCACCGTGCCGTCCCAGAGCCGCCCGGCCTGGTCGCCCTGCGGGGCGGGGGTGACGACCGGTCCGAAGAAGGCGATCTGCTCGCCGTCCGGGCCGGGCACCGCGATCACCGGCGTGCCGACCTCCTGGCCGACCTTGTCGATGCCCTCCTTGTGCGACGCGCGCAGCTGGGCGTCGAACTCGAAGTCCTCCTGGTCGTGGTACTCCATCAGCTCGGCGGGCAGGCCGACGTCGGCCAGCGCGGCCTCGACGGTCCCGCGCCCCACGCCCGCGCCCTGGTTGTGTATCCGGGTGCCGAGCGCGGTGTAGAGCGGGCCGAGCACGTCCTCGCCGTGCTTCTGCCAGGCGGCGGTCACCACCCGCACCGGGCCCCAGGCCTGCTTCTCCAGCATCTCCCGGTACTCGGCGGGGAGTTCGTCCAGCTTGTCCTCGTTGAGGACGGCGAGGCTCATCACGTGCCAGCGCACCTCGACGTCCCGGACCTTCTCCACCTCCAGCATCCAGCGGGAGGTCATCCAGGCCCAGGGGCACAGCGGGTCGAACCAGAAGTCCACCGGGGTCCTGGCGGAGGTCGTCTCGGACGTCGTCTCGGGCATGGCGCTCCTAGGGTGCGGATGTCGGTCGGTTCCTCTCCCGCCAACACGCCGCCGCACGGGTCAATTCCCGCATGCTCCCTCCCTCCGCCACGTGGGAGGATCATCGCCGATCACCACATCCCTTGATCATTCGCAGATGACCAGACCCGGAGGAGACGACCCTTGCCCGGTGAGAATCTGTCCCGCGAGGAGGCCCGCGAACGGGCCGCGCTGCTGTCCGTCGACTCCTACGAGGTGTCGCTCGACCTGCGCTCCGCCCTCGGCGAGGCCACCGGCGACGGACCGCGGACGTTCCGCTCCGTCACCACCATCCGCTTCCGCTGCGCCGAACCCGGCGCCGGCAGCTTCGCGGACCTGATCGCGCCGAGCGTCACGGCCCTCTCCCTCAACGGACGCGACCTCGACCCGGGCGCCGTCTTCGACGGCTCGCGCATCCGGCTGGAGGACCTGGCCGCGGAGAACGAGCTGGTCGTCGACGCGCAGTGCGCCTACTCGCGCACCGGCGAGGGCATGCACCGCTTCGTCGACCCGGAGGACGGCGAGGTCTACCTCTACACGCAGTACGAGCCCGCCGACTCACGGCGCGTCTTCGCCAACTTCGAGCAGCCCGATCTGAAGGCGCCCTACCGCTTCGAGGTGCGCGCCCCCGAGGGCTGGACGGTGTGGAGCAACGGCGCGGGCGAACTCGTGGACGGCGTCTGGCGGTTCGCGGAGACGAAGCCGATCTCCACCTACATCACGGCGGTCGTGGCCGGCCCGTACCACCACGTCACCGACACCTACAGCCGGGAGCTGCCCGACGGGACCCGGCTGGAGATCCCGCTCGGCGCCATGTGCCGCAAGGGCCTGGCGCCGTACTTCGACGCCGACGACGTCTTCCTGGTCACCAAGCAGGGCCTGGACTTCTTCCACGAGCACTTCGACTACCCGTACCCGTTCGGCAAGTACGACCAGGCCTTCGTGCCCGAGTACAACCTCGGCGCCATGGAGAACCCCGGCATGGTGACCTTCCGCGAGGAGTACATCTACCGCGGCAAGGTGACCCGGACGGCCTACGAGCGGCGGGCCACCACCGTCCTCCACGAGATGGCCCACATGTGGTTCGGCGACCTGGTCACCATGGAGTGGTGGGACGACCTGTGGCTCAAGGAGTCCTTCGCCGACTTCATGGGCACCTTCTCGCTGGTCGAGGCCACCCGCTTCACGGACGGCTGGATCAGCTTCGCCAACAGCCGCAAGGCGTGGGCGTACCGGGCCGACCAGCTGCCGTCCACCCACCCCGTCACGGCGGACATCCGTGACCTGGAGGACGCCAAGCTCAACTTCGACGGCATCACGTACGCCAAGGGCGCCAGCGTGCTCAAGCAGCTGGTGGCCTACGTCGGCCGGGACGCCTTCCTGGAGGGGTCGCGCCGCTACTTCAAGCGCCACGCCTACGGCAACACCCGCCTCGGCGACCTGC
Organism: Streptomyces sp. UH6; assembly: GCF_013421635.1. Lineage (NCBI taxonomy): Bacteria > Bacillati > Actinomycetota > Actinomycetes > Kitasatosporales > Streptomycetaceae > Streptomyces > Streptomyces sp. UH6. The sequence continues at coordinate 5,034 of NZ_JACADT010000280.1, forward strand.
TGTCGGTGCTCGGCGAGACCAGCGGCCGGGACATGACCTCCTGGGCGAAGGCCTGGCTGCAGACCGCCGGGGTCAACGCCCTCACCCCGCAGGTCCTGCTGGGAGCGGACGGCCGGGTGGAGGAACTGGCGGTGGTCCAGGAGGCCGCCGAGTCCCACCCGACGCTCCGGCCGCACCGGGTCGCGATCGGCCTCTACCGGGTCGACGGCGGCGAGCTGGTCCGCTACGCCCGCGTCGAGACCGACGTGGCCGGGGCCCGTACGGTCGTCGGCGAGCTGGCCGGCGCGGACGCCCCGGACCTGGTGCTGGTCAACGACGACGACCTCACCTACTGCAAGGCCCGCTTCGACGAGACCTCGCTGGCCACGCTGCGCGAGCACCTGGGCTCGCTGACGGACCCGCTGGCCCGGGCGCTGTGCTGGTCGGCCCTGTGGAACATGACCCGCGACGCCCTGCTGCCGGCCCGCGAGTTCGCCGCCCTGGTGATGCGGTTCGCGGGCGGGGAGACCGAGATCGGCGTGCTGCAGATGCTGCACGCCTGGGCGCGGACCGCGCTGGTGCGGTACGCGGCCCCGGTGTGGCGGCCGGAGGGCGAGCGGCTGCTGTCCGAGGGCGCGCTGCGGGAGCTGCGGGCGGCCGCGGCGGGCAGCCAGCACCAGCTCGCCTGGGCACGGTTCCTCTCCTCCGTCGCGTCCGGGGAGCCGGAGTTCGCGCTGCTGCGGGGGCTGCTGGACGGCACCGAGAAGATCGACGGCCTGGAGATCGACCAGGAGCTGCGCTGGGACTTCCTGGAGCCGCTGGCCGCCAACGGGCTCGCCGACGCGTCGGTGCTCGCCGGGGAACGCGCGCGGGACAACACCGCCTCGGGTGAGCGGCGGCAGGTGCGGTGCCTGGCGGCACGGCCGTCGGAGGCGGTCAAGGCGGAGGCGTGGGCCGCGGTCGTGGAGTCCGACGCGCTCTCCAACGCGCTGGTGGAGGCCACGATCGGCGGGTTCGCGCAGCCCTCGCAGCGGGGGCTGCTGGCGCCGTACGCCGAGAAGTACTTCGCGATGATCGAGCGGGTGTGGGCGGAGCGGTCCATCCAGATCGGCAAGGACCTCGTGGAGGGGCTGTACCCGTGGCTCCAGGACTCGCACGCGACGCTGGAGGCGACGGACGCGTGGCTGTCCGCGCACGAGGGGGCGGCTCCGGCGCTGCGGCGCCTGGTGCTCGAGGCACGGGACGACCTGGCCCGGGCGCTGCGGG
>NZ_JACADT010000281.1:0-6270 GCF_013421635.1 Streptomyces sp. UH6
CCGGTCAGGCGCCGAGCAGGGGGGCCAGGTAGCGGCGGGCGAAGGCGCGGGACTGGTCCTCGTCGCCCGTCTCGATGCAACTGGCGGGGTTGAGCAGGAACGACACGGCGACCCGCACCATGAGTTCGGCGACCGGCCGGGGGTCCTCGTCGGGCCGCCCCTCGGCCTGCTGGGCCCTGCGCAGATGGGCCGTCAGGTACTCCACCGTGGCGGAGAGCGAGGAGCCGCCCTGCACCGTCAGGTAGGGCAGCACCACCTCGGGCTCCAGGCGCAGCAGCCCTCCGAAGAGTGGGTGGGCACGGGTGTGGCGCAGGGCGACCACGAACCCCTCGACCACCCGCTCCTCCATGGTCGGCAGCGCGGCCACCGCGGCGTCCAGCCGCTGGAAGAACCGCCGGTGCTCCCGCAGCAGGGTGTCCTCGACGAGCCGGTCCTTGGTCTGGAAGCGCCGGTAGACGGTGACCCGGGAGACGCCGGCCCGCTTGGCGACGTCGTCCACGGAGGAACGGCGCAGGCCGAAAAGGGTGAACTGTTCCAGCGCGGCGTCGAGGATCCGCTGCGCCGTCCGGTCCTCGGTCTCGGACCGGCCGAGGGCCCGGGTGAGGAAGGAGTCGTCCGCGTCAGTCTTCATGGTGCTCCTCACGATACCGGCGAAGATCTCCCCGAGAGACGATGAAACACTTATCATCTCTTTGTAACTCTCTTTCCCGTGCGACCCCGGCCGGACCACCGACCGGCACCGGACCCCGGAGGACCTGATGGGCAGTCGACTCACCGAAGAACAGGCCGACTTCGTCGCGGCCATCCGCGACCTCGCCAAGCGCGAGTGCGGTACCCGTGAACAGCGTGACGCGCTGACCGACGGCGGCCGGGAGGCGCACCATCCCGGGCTGTACGGCAGGCTCGCCGATCTGGGCTGGCTCGGGGTGTGCCTGCCCACGGAGTACGGAGGCGCCGGCGGCGGGCTGGCCGACGCCTGCCTGTTCCTGGAGGAGACCTCGTACGGCATGGTCCCGGCGGGCGGTTTCGTCACCACCGTCATCGCGGCGAAGGCGTACGAGAAGTTCGGCACCGAGGAGCAGCGGTGCGAGGTGCTGACCGGCGTGATCGACGGGGACGTCCTGTCCATCGCCATGTCGGAGCCGGGGGCCGGGTCGGACGTCGGCGCGCTGCGCTGCCAGGCCCGGCGGGACGCGGACGGCTCGTGGGTGATCGACGGCCAGAAGACGTGGATCTCCAACGCGCACTGCGCGAAGCACATCCTGCTGGTGGCCCGCACCGGCGAGGACAAGCACGGCGGTCTCACCATGTTCCACCTGCCCTCCGGCACCCCGGGCGTGGAGGTGCGGCGCATCGACACCATGGGCGGCAGGGAGGTGAACGACGTCTTCCTCACCGGTGTGCGGCTGCCCGCGGACGCGGTCGTCGGGCAGGTGGACAACGGCTGGCGGCAGCTGATGGCCGGGCTGAACTACGAGCGGCTCTTCCTCGCCGCGAACATGCTGGGACTGGCGCGCCGCGCCTTCGACGACGCGGTGACCTACGTCCGCGAGCGTGAGCAGTTCGGGCGCCCCGTGGGCTCCTTCCAGGCGCTGCGGCACCGGATCGCGGACCTGGCCACCGAGATCGAGTGCACCCGGCTGCTGGTGCGCGAGGTGGCCCTGGACTGCGACGCGCAGCCGGACAAGCTGTTCCCGCGTGAGGCGTCCATGGCCAAGCTGAAGGCCACCGAGGTCGCCAAGCGGGCGGCCCTGGAAGGCATGCAGATGATGGGCGGCTACGGCTACACGACCGAGTTCGACATGGAGCGCCATCTGCGCGCCGCGGTCGTCTCCACGGTCTACGGCGGGACCAGCGAGATCCAGCGGGACGTCATCGGCAAGACCTACGGCCTCTGAGCGGGCCGGGTCCGCACGGACGGTACGCGACGCGGCCGCCCACCCCCGGCGGGGGTGGGCGGCCGTGTCGTGCCGCCGGGGCGAGGGCTGCGCCCCCGTTCAGTCCTGGTACAGCCCGGTGAGCGCGTCGGCGTACTTCTCCCGGATGACCCGGCGCCGCATCTTCAGCGACGGCGTCAGCTCGCCGCCGGCCGGCCCCCATTCCTCGGCCAGCAGCTCGTACCGCTTGACCTGCTCGGTGCGGTTGAGCCGGGAGTTGGCCGCGGCCACCGCACGGTCCACCTCGGCGCGGACCGTGGGGTGCTCCGCCAGTGCGGCGGGTCCGCCCTCGGCGTCGACGCCGTTGGCCGCGGCCCAGGCGGGGGCGGCCTCCGGGTCGAGCACCAGCAGGGCGACCAGGTAGGAGCGGTTGTCGCCGTGCACCATCGCCTGGCCGATCAGCGGGTGCTCCTTCAGCGCGTTCTCCACCAGGGCCGGCGAGACGTTCTTGCCCGTGGAGGTGATGATCATCTCCTTCTTGCGGTCGGTGAGCCAGAGGTACCCGTCCTCGTCCGTCCGGCCGATGTCGCCGGTGGCGAGCCAGCCGTCCTCGTCGAGGGCGGAGTGCACCGAGCCGTCCGGCTGGAGGTAGCCCGAGAAGAGGGACGTGCCCCGGACCATGATCTCGCCGTCGTCGGCGATCCTGACCTCGACGGACTCCACGGGGCGCCCCACCGAGCCGAGCCTGAAGCCGAGCTTGGGGCTGTTGCTGGTGGTCACGCCGGTGGTCTCGGTCAGCCCCCAGGCGTCCATGATGACGACGCCGAAGCCGGCCCAGAACCTGACGACGTCCACCGACATGGGCGCGGACGCGCTGGCCGACCAGGTCACCCGGTCCAGGCCGCCCGCGGCCAGCATCGGCAGCAGCACGTCCTTGCGGACACGGGCGTAGCGCTCCTCCAGCTCGGCGGACGGCGTCTCGCCGCGCTCGCGGCAGGCGACGTGCTCACGGGCCACCTCGAAGGCCTGGTCGATGACGTCCCGCTGTTCGGCGGGCATCAGCGACAGGACGGCCCGCACGGCGGCGGACAGCTTCTCCCAGATCCTCGGCACGCCGAAGAACTGGGCGGGGCGCACCTCGCGCACCACTGCGGCGACGGCCGTCGGGTCGGCGCAGAGGTAGACGTGGGAGGCCCGGTGACAGGGCAGGTAGATGCCCAGCATCCGTTCGGCTATGTGGGCGAACGGCAGGTAGCAGATGTGCTCGACGTGCGGCGGCAGCTCCACCACCGCGTCCAGCGCCAGGGCGTTGGACATCACCTGGCGGTGGGTGAGGACGACGCCCTTGGGCTCGCCGGTGGTGCCGGAGGTGTAGACGACGGTCAGCGGGTCGTCGGAGCGGGCGGTGTCCAGTTCCTTGGCGAACTCATCCGACACCGGCTCGCGGAGCAGCGCGGCGTACGGGAAGTGGCTGCCCTCCTGGCCCGGTTCGGCCACCACGAGCCGCTCCAGCGGGGTGTCCGCGTCGGCCAGCAGCGGCTCCCACACCGCCGTCTGGGCCGTCCCTTCCACCACGGCGATCCGGGCCCGGCAGTTGCGGGCGATGTGGGTGATCTGCTCGGGGGCCGCGGTGCCGTAGACGCTGACCGGGACGGCGCCGAGCCGCACCAGCGCCAGGTCGGAGAGCCAGTGCTCGGGCCGGTTGGACATCATCATCAGCACGTGGTCGCCGCGGCCGACGCCGAGCGCGGCGTAACCGGCGGCGAGGTGGCGGGTGTGCTCGTGGATCTGCGCCCAGGTGAACGTCGTCCAGTTCTCCGGGTCGTCGGCCGGCTTCCAGGACAGGCCGGGGAGTTCGGGGTACTCCTCGGCGTTGCGGGCGAGCAGCCGCGGCAGGGTCAGGTCGGCCGGGGCGCTGAGCAGGTCGGCGGTGGATGTCATCGGGGCCTCCATGCGGGTCGGAAGGGAACGTCCGGGGAGGCCGGGGCGGTGGGGACGCCCCGGCGGGCATGCCGGGCGGATCGCGGCGTGGGTGCGCCGGGCCGCGGTGGGCCGGGCCGAGGGGAAGGACGGCCCGGCCCGGGCGGACCGGTCGGTGCTCAGGAGGTGCGGGCACGGGCCGGGGGCGCCGCGGTCCCCCGGGCGCCTCAGGAGTCGGCGAACGTCTCGCCCTTCTCCGCCTTCTCCACCAGCAGCGCGGGCGGCCGGAAGCGGTCGCCGTACTTCTCGGCCAGTTCGCGGGCGCGGGCGACGAAACCGGGCAGGCCGGTTCCGGCGGTGCCCTGGTAGCCGTTGACGTACTGGAGCACGCCGCCGGTCCACGGCGGGAAGCCGATGCCGAGCAGCGAGCCGATGTTGGCGTCCGCCACCGACACCAGGACGCCTTCCTCCAGGCAGCGCACCGAGTCGAGCGCCTCGACGAAGAGCATCCGCTCGACCAGCTCGGTCAGGTCGGCGGGCTGTGCCGCGGGGTCCGTGAAGTGCTCGCGCAGGCCCGGCCACAGGCCCGCCCGCCTGCCGTCCACGTAGTCGTAGAACCCGGCGCCGCCGCTGCGGCCGGTGCGGCCGAACTCGTCGATCATGCGGTCGACGACGGTGTCGGCGGGGTGCGGCTCCCAGTGCCCGCCCGCCTCCTCGACGGCCCGGCGGGTCTCCTCGCGGATCTTGCGCGGCAGGGTGAGGGTCAGCTCGTCCATCAGGTTGAGCACCTTGGCCGGGTAGCCGGCCTGCGCGGCGGCCTGCTCGACGGAGGCGGGCTCGACGCCCTCGCCGACCATGGCGACGCCCTCGTCGATGAAGTGGCCGATGACGCGGGAGGTGAAGAAGCCCCGGGAGTCGTTGACCACGATCGGCGTCTTGCGGATCTGGCGCACCAGGTCGAACGCGCGGGCCAGCGCCTCGTCGCCGGTCTTCGCCCCCTTGACGATCTCCACCAGCGGCATCCTGTCGACCGGGGAGAAGAAGTGCAGGCCGACGAAGTCCTGCGGCCGCTCGACCCCCTTGGCGAGCCCGGTGATCGGGAGGGTGGAGGTGTTGGAGCACAGCAGCGCGTCGGGGGCGACGACGTCCTGGATCTCCTGGAAGACCTTGTGCTTGAGGCCGGTGTCCTCGAAGACGGCCTCGATCACCGCGTCGCAGCCGGCCAGGTCCTGGACGTCGGCGGTGGGGGTGATGAGGGCGAGCAGGGCGTCGGCCTTCTCCTGGGTGGTGCGGCCGCGGGAGACGGCCTTGGCGCAGAGCTTCTCGGAGTAGGCCTTGCCCTTGGCGGCGGCCTCGGCGGAGACGTCCTTCAGGACGACCTCGATGCCGGCCCTGGCACAGGAGTAGGCGATGCCCGCGCCCATCATGCCCGCGCCGAGCACCGCGACCTTGGCGACCTTGCGCGGCTCGACGCCCTCGGGGCGGCTGGCACCGGAGTTGACGGCCTGGAGGTCGAAGAAGAACGCCTGGATCATGTTCTTGGTGATCTGCCCGGTGACCAGTTCGGTCAGGTACCGGGCCTCGACGACGAAGGCGGTGTCCACGTCGACCTGGGCGGTCTCCACGGCCGCCGAGAGGATGTTGCGGGGAGCCGGGTACGGGGCGCCGCCGGTCTTCTTCTTCAGCAGCGCCGGGAACGCGGGGAGTTGCGCGGCGAACTTCGGGTGCGCGGGGGTGCCGCCGGGGATGCGGTACCCGGGCGCGTCCCAGGGCTGCGCGGACTCCGGGTGGGCGTCCACGAACGCCCGCGCCTTGGCGAGGAGTTCGTCGTGGTCGGCGGCGATCTCGTCGACCAGTCCGGCTTCCAGGGCGCTTTGGGGCCCGTACTGGGTGCCCTCCAGGAGGACCTTCTGCAGGGCTTCCGCCACGCCGAACATGCGGACGGTCCGGGTCACTCCCCCGCCTCCGGGCAGCAGCCCCAGGGTGACCTCGGGAAGCCCGACGCGGGCGGAAGGGCTGTCCAGCACCACGCGGTGGTGACAGGCCAGCGCGATCTCGTAACCGCCGCCCAGCGCGACCCCGTTGATCGCGGCGACGACCGGCCTGCCCAGCGTCTCCAGGACGCGCAGCGAGCGCTTGACGCGCATCCCGGCCTCGAAGGAGGCGCCGGCCGTCTCCGGCGTGACGGAGATCAGGTCGCGCAGGTCGCCGCCGGCGAAGAAGGTCTTCTTGGCGGAGGTGACGACGACGCCCCGGATCTCGTCCCGGCGCTCCGTCAGCCGGGCGGCGACCGCGTCCAGCGAGTCGATGAACGCGGCGTTCATGGTGTTGACGGACTGGTCCGGGTCGTCGAGGACGAGGGTGACGACGTGGTCGTCGGACTCTTCCCAGCGGATGGTGGAGGGTCGTGCGGTGGTGTCCATGGCTGGCTGGTCTCCCGTGAAGGTGGACGGCTGCGGAGGGTCGACGGCGG
>NZ_JACADT010000282.1:0-6268 GCF_013421635.1 Streptomyces sp. UH6
GACCGAGGACTGGTCGCCCGGCAACGACCTGGAGCGGCATCTGGTCGCTCTGAACCCCGGCGGACCGCGCTACGGCTACCACCGCCGCAGGTACGAGCGCAGCGCGCTGGACCTCCTCGAAGCCCGCGACGGCGTCCCGGCGCAGCCCCCGCTCGACGCCGCCTACCTCCGCGCCGCCCTCGGCTACCCGGCGCGCCGGGCCACGGGTGACGGGTGACCGGTGCCCGGACCGGGACCGGGACCGGGACCGGTGCCGGTGCCGGCGCCCCGCCGGAGGTGCGGCGGCATCCGCCTCCGCACCGCACGGACCGTGGAGATCCGGTGGCCCGCTCGAAGGTGTCCGCGGGGCGGTCCGTCCGGCGGGGGGCCGGGGTGGGCCGGTAGGGTGAGGGAGGGCCGTGACTGGCGCGCTGGGATGGGACGGACCATCGGGGAGCGGCCCGGAGAGAACACGTGCCGTGCGCCTGGGCCACACCGTGACCGCACTCTGCCGGAGGCCGCCATGTCCGACCTTTCCCCCGAGTCCGCCGCGTACCGCGCCGCACTGGACGTCGTCCGCGCCGTGGAGCCCCGCGTCGCCGACGCGATCGGCCAGGAGCTCACCGACCAGCGCGAGATGCTGAAGCTGATCGCCTCGGAGAACTACGCCTCCCCCGCGACGCTGCTCGCGATGGGCAACTGGTTCAGCGACAAGTACGCCGAGGGCACCGTCGGCCGCCGCTTCTACGCCGGCTGCCGCAACGTCGACACCGTCGAGTCGCTCGCCGCCGAGCACGCCCGCGAGCTCTTCGGCGCCCGCCACGCCTACGTCCAGCCGCACTCCGGCATCGACGCCAACCTGGTCGCCTTCTGGTCGGTCCTCGCCGACCGCGTCGAGGTCCCGGCCCTGGCGAAGGCCGGCGTCCGCCAGGTCAACGAACTCTCCGACGCCGACTGGGCCGAGCTGCGCGCCGCCTTCGGCAACCAGCGGATGCTGGGCATGTCGCTGGACGCCGGCGGCCACCTCACGCACGGCTTCCGCCCCAACATCTCCGGCAAGATGTTCGACCAGCGCTCCTACGGCACCGACCCGGAGACCGGCCTGGTCGACTACGAGGCGCTGCGCGCCACCGCCCGCGACTTCAAGCCGCTGATCATCGTCGCCGGCTACTCCGCGTACCCGCGCCTGGTGAACTTCCGGATCATGCGGGAGATCGCCGACGAGGTCGGCGCCACCCTGATGGTCGACATGGCGCACTTCGCGGGCCTGGTGGCCGGCAAGGTGCTCACCGGCGACTTCGACCCGGTGCCGCACGCGCAGATCGTCACCACCACCACCCACAAGTCGCTGCGCGGCCCGCGCGGCGGCATGGTGCTGTGCGACGACTCGCTGAAGGACCAGGTCGACCGCGGCTGCCCGATGGTGCTCGGCGGCCCGCTGCCGCACGTGATGGCCGCCAAGGCGGTCGCCCTCGCCGAGGCGCGGCAGCCCTCCTTCCAGGACTACGCGCAGCGCATCGTGGACAACGCGAAGGCGCTGGCCGAGGGCCTGATGCGGCGCGGCGCCACGCTGGTCACCGGCGGCACCGACAACCACCTCAACCTGATCGACGTGGCCTCCTCCTACGGCCTCACCGGCCGTCAGGCGGAGCAGGCGCTGCTGGACTCCGGCATCGTCACCAACCGCAACGCCATCCCCGCCGACCCGAACGGCGCCTGGTACACCTCCGGCATCCGGATCGGCACCCCGGCCCTGACCACCCGCGGTCTGGGCACGGCGGAGATGGACGAGATCGCCGCGCTGATCGACCGCGTGCTCACCGAGGCCGTCCCCGGCACCACGGCCAAGGGCGCGCCGTCCAAGGCGCAGCACGTCCTCGACGCGAAGGTCTCCGACGAGGTCTCCCGCCGCGCCACCGAGCTGGTCTCGGGCTTCCCGCTGTACCCGACGATCGACCTGGGCTGAGGCCCGTGCCCGCCCGGGCGGGGGAGGCGCGGCCTCCCCCGCCCGGGCGGCGCCGCGTCGGCGTTCCGCGTCGGCGTGCCGCGTCGGCGTGCCGCGTCGGCGTGCCGCGGCTCTTAGAGGATGACGTGCGGCAGGAACCGCGCGTAGGTGTCCGTCACCGGGCCCGCGCTCTCGCGGATGCCGAGGCCCGCGGCCTCGCCCTGGACGACCCAGGCGCCCAGCACCACCCGGTTCCCGTCGAACGACGGCAGCGGCGCCAGCTCCTGGTAGCAGCAGGCGTCCTCGCGCGCCGGTGCCACGGACCCGGCCTCGTGCAGGGTGACCCCCGCCCCCTCGCGCCCGAGCAGCGGTTTGGCCACGTAGCCGGTGGTGGAGGCCATCTCGCGCGGGCCGTCCACGTAGGCGGGCAGCAGGTTGGGGTGGCCGGGGTGGAGCTCCCACAGGATCGCCAGCAGCGCCTTGTTGCTGAGCAGCATCTTCCACATCGGCTCGATCCACAGGGTGGAACCCGTGCCGCCGCCCAGGTCGAGGGTCTGCATCACCTGGGGCCCGAACCGGTCGGTGGTCAGCCACTCCCACGGGTAGAGCTTGAAGCAGCTGCGGATGAAGCGGAGCTTCTTGTCCACGAAGCGCCGGCTCAGCCGGTCCCAGCCGATGTCCTCCATGGAGATCCACTCGGTGCTCAGCCCGGCCTGCTCGGCGGTCTCCATGAGGTAGGCGACCGTCATCAGGTCCTCGCCCAGCTCGTCGGCCGCGGTGTGGGCGAAGTAGAGCGGGGAGCCGGGCGGCAGCAGGGGGGCCTGCTCGCGCCAGGCGTCCACCAGCCGCTCGTGCAGGGAGTTCCACTGGTCGGCGCCGGGGAAGCGGTCCTCCATCCAGAACCACTGCGGGCTGGCCGCCTCCACCAGGGAGGTCGGGGTGTCGGCGTTGTACTCCAGCATCTTCGCCGGGCCCGTGCCGTCGTAGCGCAGGTCGAACCGGCCGTAGAGGGAGGGGACCTCCGCACGACGGCGCCAGGACTCGGTGATGGCCTCGGCCACCCGCCGGTCGGTGACACCGAGGTCGGCGAAACGGTTCTCCTTGACGATGAACCCGGCCGCCTCCAGGCACATCTCGTGCAGTTCCTCGACGACCTCCTCCAGCGCCTCGACCTCGGGGAGGGAGAAGACGTAGTACGCGCTCTCGTCCCAGTAGGGGCGCAGGACGCCGTCGGGGTGGCGGGTGAGGGGGTAGATCAGCCCCTGCGACTCGACGGTGGCCTGCCAGTCGGGGCGGGGCTCGGTGGTGCGGCGTTCCACGGCGTCGGTCAGCCTCCGCCGCTGCCGCTGCAGCCGAAGCCGTTGCGGTCGACGGCCTCCTCGCGGCTGAAGGTGCCGTCCTCGGCCCAGCCGTCGTCGACCTCGGCGTCGTAGTACCAGCCGGCGTTCGTCGTCGTCCCGTACGAGGAGCAGTTGGAGTCCGCCACGACGCGGTAGCCGTTGGCGTACTCGTAGCTGTCCATGTCGACGCAGCGCTGGTCCGGTTCGGAGCTGCAGGACGTCAGCGTGGCGGCCACGACGCCCATTCCGCCCAGCACGACGGTGCTGGAGCGCAGCCGTCGGCGCTGCTTCTGTGCCATGGTCTTTCCCCCCGGTTCGGTGCGAGCGGTGCCTGACGCCAAGACACCCGGAGGCCGCCGTTCGGTTCCCTCCGCACAGGTGTGCAGCGTCTGCTACGCCCGGCAGCCTAGGGACACCGGCGCAAGAGAGCAATGTCGGCCACATGACAAGACCCCACGGGCGCCGTCCCTCACCTGGAGGGGGCGCCTCGCGGGGCCCGTCGAGCGGTGGTGTCAGGTTCACCGCCCACGGTGTCCCTACCCGTCGGAGCGGGGACGAATGCCTGTTCAGACGGACCGGCCCCGCCGGGCGGCCGAGCGGTCGCCGGACTCCACGGTTCCGCGCACGGGCCCGGTCCGCCCCCGCCGGACGCCGGCGGCGCGCACGGGAAAGGGGCGGCCCCCCGTGAGTGGGAACCGCCCCTCGCGCCGGCCGGGTGAACGCCCGATGGTCAGGGCGTGCGCTCACCCCGGCGGCGCCGGGTCACCGCAGGACCGGTGGTCAGGAGGTCTTGCGCTTGCGCAGGACCAGCATGGTGACGCCGCCGAGGACCACGAGGGCGATGGCGACACCGGCGATCACCGGGGTGGCGCTGTTGCTGCCGGTCTCGGCCAGGTTGGTGCCGTCGTCGGCCTTGTCGCCCTGGTCGCCGGCCGGGCTCGGCGCGGCCGAGGGCTCCGGGTTCCCGGAACCGCCCTCGGAGGCGGTCTGGCAGTCGAGGATGCCGGTGAAGGTCTGGTCGAGACCGTTCGGACCGGTGACGGCGATGCTGTACTCGGCGTCCTCCTTCACCGGGACGGTGACGGTGACGTCCTTGCCGGCCTCGACGGTGTGCTTCTCGCCGCCGATGGTGACCTCGCCCGCCTCGTCACCGCTGTTGGTGACCTTGACGTCGACGCCGCCCTTGGCGCAGTTGTTCACGGCCTCGGCCGCGAGCACCGCGCCGGTGGTCTCCTTCTCGCTCCACGTGGCGGTGAAGGACGAGGCGACCTTGCTCTGCGAGGAGCCCGCGAGGATCTGCGTCTGCGTCTTGACGCCGACGCCGGTGAAGGCGCGGCCGACCGACAGCTCGACGGAGCCCTCGACGGTGACCTCGGCGGCGCCGGCCGGGGTGCCCTCCGCGACGTCCACGTACAGCTCGGCGCCGTTGCTCACGCCGGTGACGGGGTTGCCCGCGGCGTCGACGACCTTGACGCCCTCTCCGGCGACCTTGACGGACGCGGTGCCCGCGTTGGTGGCGACGGTGACCGGGCCGAGCTTCTCGCCGGCCTTGCCGGCCACGGCCGGGGCGCTCAGCGACAGCGAGCCGCCGGGCTCCTGGATGGCCTTGGTCTTGGCGGCCTCGTACAGGTAGTCGGCGAGCTGCTCCGCCTCGGTGTCCTTGGCCTCCGCCTCGACGTGGTCGGAGTAGCGCCAGATGGCGACCTGGGTGCCGACGGCGGCGTCGCTCTTGGTGAACTCGCCGGTGATCCCCGCGGTCTTGGCCAGTGCGGCCTCGTCGATCTGCGGGAAGGCGTTCTTCAGGATCCAGTGGATCTTGCCGGCGTCCGGGTTGTTGGCCAGCGAGGACTCGGCCCAGGACTTCTCCTGGTACTGGGCCCCGCTGACCGTCTTCGTGTGGGCGTCGATGCAGTAGCTCTGCAGGGTGCCGCCGCCGGCGATGTCCATCGTGAACAGACCGGCCGTGACGGACTTGCCGTTGATCGTGGCGCCACCGGTGTGCGACATCTCGGACCTGAGCGTGGCCAGCGTGCCGCCGGCCGGGTTGTGGCCGTCGGCGGCGGCGACGCCCGCCGTGGCCAGGGTGCCGCCGACGCTGAGGCCGGCGACGAGGACGGCGGCGGACAGCCGCGTGGTGGCACGTCTCCGTATACGGAACATACGTTTCCCCTCCGGGCATGGCGGCGTCACGTCGCATCACGGCAACAGACTGACGGAGAGCGCACACCAGCCCGCGAAATCTGCAACTCCCCGAGGAATGGGGGTGCTTGTGAACAGTCGCGAACGCGACCGAGGGCCACATGATAGTCACACCGCGGAACCCGTGGTTCCCATGGGACGGAAAAGCTTGGCGCGCCACACGCGTTGTGCGTGTTGCTCACGTTACGTCCGCGTGCGCGCCCGACGTCCGGTCAGGAGACGGCGAAGTGCGCCAGCGCCGCCGCGAGTTGCTCCGCCTGCACCGGCCACTCGTCGGCCGGTCCGGCGACCAGCACGGCGTACATCGTCCCGTCGTCCGCCGTGAAGACGCAGTCCACGACCTGCTTGCGGAAGCCGAGTTCCTCGCTGTCGTACGCGTAGACCAGCTCCGCGGCGTCCGCGCCGACGGCGTCCGAGGCGCCTTCCGACGGGCCGGTCCCGGTGAGGGAGATCTCCTCGTACCCCGGCTGCGACGCCAGGTGCTCGGAGGCGGCCTCCAGCGACTCCAGCGGTGTGATCCCCGGTTCGGTCACCTCGAAGACCTGGACGAGGGAGCTGTCGTCCCCCGGCGTGTAGAAGACGCCGTTGTCCCGCTCGTCGCGCGTCCAGTCCTCCGGCACGGCGAGGGTGAAGCCGGCCGGGTCCTCCGCCAGCCGGTACCCGTCGGGCACCTGGGCCCCGTCCTGGGACGGCGACTCCTGCGGGGTCTCGGCCGGGCCGGTGGCGGCGGGGTCGTCGGTGGGCTCCGGTTCCACGGCGGCCGTGGTGGGCGTGGCGGCCGGCGCCGTTCCGGACGGAGTGCCGT
>NZ_JACADT010000283.1:0-6263 GCF_013421635.1 Streptomyces sp. UH6
GACGGGCGGCAGAGACAGCCGGCGGTGGGGCGGGCGGCAGGGACGGCCGGCAGGGACGGCTGGCAGTGGGACGGGCCGCAGAGACAGCCGGAGGTGGGACGGGCGGAGGTGGGACGGGCGGCAGAGACAGCCGGAGGTGGGACGGGCCGCAGAGACAGCCGGCGGTGGGACGGGCCGCCGCAGGGACGCGCGGGCGGTGGTCAGGGCGATGTGCCGTGGCCGGTCGGTGGGGCGGAGGCGGTGGAGCCGCGGACCACCAGCTCCGGCATGAAGACGAACTCGCTGTGCGGCGCGGGCGTGCCCGCGATCTCCTCCAGCAGCGTGCGCACCGCCGCCTGCCCCATGGCCGGCACCGGCTTGCGCACGGTGGTGAGCGGCGGATCGGTGAAGGCGATCAGCGTCGAGTCGTCGAACCCGACCACGGAGACGTCCTCCGGTACCTGGAGCCCGAGCCCGCGGGCCGCGCGTATCGCGCCCAGCGCCATCATGTCGCTGGCGCAGACCACCGCCGTGCAGCCGCGGTCGATCAGGGCGGTGGCGGCGGCCTGGCCGCCCTCCAGGGTGTAGAGCGAGTGCTCGATCAGCGCGGAGGCCTCCTCCTCGGACAGGCCCAGCCGCTCCCGCATCGCCGCCACGAAGCCCTCGGCCTTGCGCAGCACCGGCACGAACCGGTGCGGGCCGAGGGCCAGCCCGATCCGGGTGTGGCCCAGCGAGGCGAGGTGCGTGACCGCCAGGGACATCGCCGCCCGGTCGTCGGGGGAGATGAACGGCGCGCGGACCCGCGGGGAGAAGCCGTCGACCAGCACGAACGGCACGCCCTGCGCGCGCAGCCGCTCGTAGCGGCCCATGTCCGCGGAGGTGTCGGCGTGCAGGCCGGAGACGAAGATGATGCCGTCGACGCCGCGGTCGACCAGCATCTCCGTGAGCTCGTCCTCGGTGGAGCCGCCCGGCGTCTGGGTGGCGAGCACCGGGGTGTAGCCCTGCCGGGTCAGCGCCTGGCCGATGACCTGGGCCAGGGCGGGGAAGATCGGGTTCTCCAGCTCGGGCGTGATCAGCCCGACCAGACCCTCGCTGCGCTGGCGCAGCCGGACGGGGCGTTCGTATCCGAGGACGTCGAGCGCGGCCAGCACGGCCTGGCGGGTGGCGGCGGCGACTCCCGGCTTCCCGTTGAGAACCCGGCTGACAGTCGCTTCACTCACACCCGCCTGCGCGGCGATGTCGGCAAGCCGTGCGGTCACGGGAGGCGACTGTACCGGCCTCCGCGCGCGCGGCCTGTACGCGGGCTGCTGCCTCATCCGCTCCCCGTCTCCTCGTGGCCTCTCGATGATGGGCCGTCATATACAAGCCCGCAAGAACTTGCAAAGTCTTGCACACGCGTACGAGGTCCTGTCCGGGAAGTGCGACTCACGCCACACGGCGAGTGCTTTGCCCCATTTCCTGCGTCTTCGGGTGGGTGGAGTTCGGCCAGACCGGCGGTCCCGGAGTCGGCTTGGCAGCGGTGAGGACACGGTTCGGCAGCTTTTTTTCTGCAAGGTCTTTCGCTCGGGTTGCAGCGCTGTTACGTTTCCGGTCGCCCGCCGGTTGCAAGGACGCAGCCGGCCAGTGCACCGGGCACTCACCCTCCAAGGAGAACTCATGCGGCGTGGCATAGCGGCCACCGCGCTGGCGGCGTCCCTCGCTCTGACGGCGACGGCCTGCGGCGGGGACGGCGACTCGAAGGCTGACGGCGGCACCGTCACCATCACGTGGTGGGACACCACCAACGCGACCAACGAGGCGCCGACCTACAAGGCCCTGGTCAAGGAGTTCGAGGCCGCCAACAAGGGCATCAAGGTCAAGTACGTCAACGTGCCCTTCGACCAGGCGCAGAACAAGTTCGACACGGCCGCCGGTGCCTCCGGTGCCCCGGACGTGCTGCGCGCCGAGGTCGGCTGGACCCCCGCCTTCGCGCAGAAGGGCTACCTGCTGCCGCTGGACGGCACCGAGGCCCTCGCGGACCAGGACAAGTTCCAGCCGAACCTGATCAAGCAGGCGCAGTTCGAGGGCAAGACCTACGGTGTCCCGATCGTCACGGACACCCTGGCGCTGGTCTACAACAAGAAGCTCTTCGCGGACGCGGGCATCGACAAGGCGCCGGCGACCTGGGAGGAGCTGAAGGACGCCGCCGCGGCCGTCAAGGAGAAGACGGGCAAGGACGGCTACTGGGGCTCCACCGCCGGCTACTACGCCATGCCGTTCCTCTTCGGCGAGGGCACCGACACGGTCGACGTGGCGGGCAAGAAGGTCACGGTCAACTCCGCCGAGGCCAAGAAGGGCTTCGAGGCCTGGCAGGGCCTGTTCGAGGGCAAGGGCCTCCACAAGGCCGACGGCACCGCCGACGCGTACGCCCACATCCAGGACGCGTTCGTCAACGGCGAGGTCGCCTCGATCATCCAGGGCCCGTGGGAGATCACGAACTTCTACAAGGGTTCGGCCTTCCAGGACAAGCAGAACCTGGGCATCGCCACGGTTCCGGCCGGCTCCGGCGGCACCGCCGGCGCCCCCACCGGCGGTCACAACCTGTCGGTCTACGCCGGTTCGGACAAGGCGCACCAGGAGGCCGCGCTGAAGTTCGTCAACTTCATGACCTCCGCGAAGTCGCAGGAGACCGTGGCGCTGAAGAACTCGACGCTGCCCACGCGTGACGACGCCTACACCGACAAGGTCAAGGCCGACCCGGGCATCGCCGGCTACCAGGGCGTCCTGCCGGCCGCCCAGCCGCGCCCCGAACTGCCCGAGTACAGCTCGCTGTTCGGCAAGCTCGACGCCGAACTGCCGGCCGTCGCCACCGGCAAGAAGTCGCTGGACGAGGGTCTGAGCGCGATCGAGACCGAAATGGCGAAGCTCCTGCCGGAGTTCAGCAAGTAATCCGGCAGTACGGACCGGGGCGGCCGGCCGACCCGACCTGACACGGGTCGGCCGGCCGCCCCCGCCCCTGTCGTCCCTCTTCCATCCCGACGAACGGCCGGATCCCGGCCCCGAAGGTGTCGTATCCATGATCGCTCGTATCCGCCACGGATGGCGCCGGCACTGGTACGCCTACGCGATGATCGCGCCGGTGGTCCTGGTGCTGGGCGTGCTCGTCCTGTACCCGCTGGCCTACGGCTTCTGGCTCACCCTGACCGACGCGAACTCGCTGAACTCCGCCCGCACCATCGGCGTCAACGAGATCGAGGCCACCTACCAGTTCGTCGGGCTGGACAACTACGCGGACATCCTCTTCGGAGAGACCGCGTACGACCGGTTCTGGTCCCACTTCATCTGGACCATCGTGTGGACCGCCGCCTGCGTGACGCTCCACTACACGCTGGGCCTCGGCCTGGCGATGCTGCTCAACCAGAAGATACGCGGGCGCACCTTCTACCGGCTGATGCTGATCCTGCCCTGGGCGGTGCCGACCTTCGTCACCGTCTTCGGCTGGCGCTTCATGCTCGCCGACGAGGGCGTCATCAACGCCGGCCTCGAACTGCTGAACCTGCCGACGCCGGCCTGGCTGGAGGACAGCTTCTGGCAGCGGTTCGCGGCGATCATGGTCAACACCTGGTGCGGTGTGCCGTTCATGATGGTCTCGCTGCTCGGCGGCCTGCAGTCGATCGACGCCAACCTCTACGAGGCGGCCGAACTCGACGGCGCGTCCCCCTGGCAGCGGTTCCGCTACGTCACCCTGCCCGGCCTGCGCGCGGTGAGCTCCACCGTGGTCCTGCTGGGCATCATCTGGACGTTCAACCAGTTCGCGGTCATCTTCCTGCTGTTCGGCACCAAGGCGCCGGACGCGCAGATCCTGGTCACCTGGGCCTACTTCCTGGGCTTCGGCCAGCAGCCGCGGGACTTCGCGCAGTCGGCGTCCTACGGCATGTTGCTGCTGGCGATCCTGGTCGTCTTCACGTCCTTCTACCGCCGCTGGCTGGCCCGCGGCGAGCAGCAGTCCTGAGGCAGGAGCCATGACTACCAACACCCTCGAGACCCCCGTCGAGGCGGCCCCCGCCCGGACCGCGCCCAAGGCGGTGCGCCGCCGCGGCGAGCCCCGCCCCCTGGCCCGGTTCGCCACGCACGCCGTGCTGATCGTCGCGAGCCTGATCGCGGTCGCCCCGGTCGCCTGGATCTTCCTGCTGTCGCTCGGCCCGGACAAGGACGACTACCTGCGTCCCGGCGGCATCTTCGGCAAGGCCACCCTGGACAACTACGTCCAGGTCCTCACCGAGACCAACTTCTTCCACTGGATGCAGAGCTCGCTGATCGTCTCGCTGGGCACCACCGTGTTCGGCGTGCTGATCGCGGCGACCACCGGCTACGCCGTCTCCCGGATGCGCTTCCCCGGGCAGAAGAAGCTCATGTGGGTGCTGCTGTGCACCCAGATGTTCCCGATCGCCGTGCTGATCGTGCCGATGTACCAGATCCTCACCAGCCTGGGGCTGCTCGACAGCTACGGCGGCCTGATCCTGGTCTACTGCTCCACCGCCGTCCCCTACTCGGCGTGGCTGCTCAAGGGCTACTTCGACACGATCCCGTTCGAGATCGACGAGGCCGGACGCGTCGACGGCCTGAGCCCGTTCGGCACCTTCGTGCGGCTGATCCTGCCGCTGGCCCGGCCGGGCCTGGCGGTCGCCGCCTTCTACAACTTCATCACCGCGTTCGGCGAGGTCGCCTTCGCCTCGACCTTCATGCTCGACGACACCAAGTACACCTTCGCGGTGGGCCTGCAGAGCTTCGTCAGCGAGCACGACGCCCAGCGGCACCTGATGGCCGCCACCGCGGTCCTGGTGGCGATCCCGGTCTCGGCCTTCTTCTACCTGGTCCAGAGGAACCTGGTCGCCGGCCTCACCGCCGGCGGCACCAAGGGCTGACCCGCGGCGCCACCGGCACCACCCCCCACGACAGCGACCACTCGGCTCACAGCAAGGACGTCATGAGTCACCAGACCGCCGACCCCGCCTCCCGTTCCGACAGCTCCGTCCGCTCCGCCGTCGCGGACCGCCACGACTGGTGGCGCGACGCGGTGATCTACCAGGTCTACCCGCGCAGCTTCGCCGACAGCGACGGCGACGGCATGGGCGACCTGCCCGGCATCCGCGCCCGGCTGCCCTACCTGCGCGACCTGGGCGTGGACGCCGTGTGGCTGAGCCCCTTCTACGCCTCCCCGCAGGCCGACGCCGGCTACGACGTGGCCGACTACCGCGCCGTCGACCCGATGTTCGGCAACCTGCTGGACGCCGACGGCCTCATCCGCGACGCCCACGAGCTGGGCCTGCGGATCATCGTCGACCTGGTGCCCAATCACTCCTCCGACCAGCACGAGTGGTTCAAGCGGGCCCTCGCCGAGGGCCCCGGCTCTCCGCTGCGCGACCGCTACCACTTCCGCCCCGGCAAGGGCGCCGACGGTGAACTCCCGCCCAACGACTGGGAGTCCATCTTCGGCGGCCCCGCCTGGACCCGCGTCACCGAGCCCGACGGCACGGCCGGCGAGTGGTACCTGCACCTGTTCGCCCCGGAGCAGCCCGACTTCAACTGGGAACACCCGGCGGTCAACGACGAGTTCCGCTCCATCCTGCGCTTCTGGCTGGACATGGGCGTCGACGGCTTCCGGATCGACGTCGCGCACGGCATGGTCAAGGCCGCCGGCCTGCCCGACATCGGCGGCAACGAGCAGGTCAAGCTGCTCGGCGACGGCGTGGTCCCGTTCTTCGACCAGGACGGCGTCCACGACATCTACCGCCAGTGGCGGCTCATCCTCGACGAGTACAGCCGGGACCGGGTGTTCGTCGCCGAGGCGTGGACCCCGACCGTCGAGCGCACCGCCCACTACGTGCGCCCCGACGAGCTGCACCAGGCGTTCAACTTCCAGTACCTGAGCACCCACTGGGACGCGGCCGAGCTGCGTGAGGTCATCGACCGCACGCTGGAGGCGATGAAGCCGGTGGGCGCGCCCGCCACCTGGGTGCTCTCCAACCACGACGTCACCCGGCACGCCACCCGCTTCGGCAACCCGGCCGGCATGGGCACCCAGATCCGCGAGGCCGGCGACCGCGAGCTCGGCCTGCGCCGCGCCCGCGCCGCCACCCTGCTGATGCTGGCGCTGCCCGGCTCCGCCTACCTGTACCAGGGCGAGGAGCTCGGCCTGCCGGACGTCGTCGACCTGCCCGACGAGGCGCGCCAGGACCCCGCCTACTTCCGCGGCGCGGGCCAGGACGGCTTCCGCGACGGGTGCCGGGTGCCGATCCCGTGGA
>NZ_JACADT010000284.1:0-6254 GCF_013421635.1 Streptomyces sp. UH6
CGTCCGGCTCCTCCCCCGCACGACGCGCCCGGGGCCGACGCCCCGTCACCTCCGGGCGCGGCGGCGTTCCGCCGGGCCCCCGGCGCCGGTACCGTACTGCGCGCAAGTGCCAAGATCCGCAACGGACTTGAGGGGGCTGCGTGATGCGGCGTCGTCGTACGGCACAACTGTTGTTCACTGCGGGACTGCTGGGGGCGCTCACGCTTCCCGGCGCCGCTCCGGCGGGCGCGTACGCGGACCCGCCGGCCGGGGCGGCGACCGTGCCGCTGCGGGTCGCCTCGTACAACATCCACGCGGGCGCGGGGACGGACAACGTCTTCGACCTCGACCGGCAGGTCGAGGAGCTGCGGGCCATGGACGCGGACGTGATCGGCCTCCAGGAGGTCGACGTCCACTGGGGCGCCCGGAGCGCCTGGCGCGACCTGGCGACGGAGCTGGGCGAGCGACTCGGCATGGAGGTCTTCTTCGCCCCGATATACAGCCTGGACCCGGTCACGGCGGACGCCCCGCGGCGTGAGTACGGGGTGGCGATCCTCTCGCGGTATCCCGTCCTGGCGGCCGAGAACCACGACATCACCCGGCTCTCGACCCAGGACGCCGAGCCGGTGCCCGCCCTCGCCCCCGGATTCCCCGAGGTGGAGATCCGTGTGAAGGGCGTGCCGGTGCACGTCTACACCACGCACCTGGACTACCGGGTGGACCCCTCGGTACGGGCGGCCCAGGTCGCCGACACGCTGCGCGTCCTGCGCGAGGACTGCGACCGGCACGGCCGCTGCCCACGGCAGGTCCTCACCGGCGACTTCAACGCCGTCGCCACGGCGCCCGAGCTGGCCCCGCTGTGGGAGCACCTGACCGACGCGTCGGCGGCGGTGGGCGCGGACGTGCCGACGTACCCGGCGCTGAACCCGAGGACCCGGATCGACTACGTCACCGTCTCCCGGGGCGCGGTCGAGGTGAAGGGGGTCACCGTGCCCGGGACGCTCGCCTCGGACCACCGTCCGGTCGTCGCGGACCTCGCCCTCCGCCGGGGGCGCTGACCTGGCGGACTCCGCCGGTCACGCCGGAGATCTCGAGGACGCCGACACCACCCTTTCCTGCCGGGTGGCCGGATGCCGCCGATGCGACCGGCCACCCGCATTTAGTTCCGATCAAGGAAGTGAGATAGACAACACCGCTGATGAGGTGCGCGTTACTGCCGTTAGCATCAGCGAAGCGCCATCGATTCACTGCAACGAAAGGCACGACGACGTGTCCCGCACCAATCCCCGCAGCATCGCCGTTTGGCTGCTGGTGGCAGCCATCGGCGCCGCCGGTTGGGTAGCCATCGCACTCGCTCGCGGTGAGAAGATATCGGCCACCTGGATCGTCGCCGCGGCGGTCGGTTCCTACCTGATCGCCCAGCGTTTCTACGCCCGGTTCATCGCCCGCAGGGTCCTCCGCGTCGACGACACGCGCGCGACCCCGGCGGAGCGGCACAACGACGGCGTGGACTACCACCCGACCGACAAGAGGGTCCTCTTCGGCCACCACTTCGCCGCGATCGCGGGCGCCGGCCCGCTGGTGGGACCGGTCCTGGCGGCCCAGATGGGCTACCTCCCCGGCACCATCTGGATCATCGTCGGCGTGATCTTCGCGGGCGCCGTCCAGGACATGGTCGTGCTCTTCTTCTCGACCCGCCGCAACGGCAAGTCGCTCGGCCAGATGGCCCGTGACGAGATCGGGCGGATCGGCGGCATCGCCGCGCTGATCGCGGTCTTCGCGATCATGATCATCATCCTGGCCGTGCTGGCGCTGGTCGTCGTGCAGGCGCTCGCCCACTCCGCGTGGGGCACCTTCTCCATCGGCATGACCATCCCGATCGCCCTCTTCATGGGCGGCTACCTGCGGTTCCTGCGCCCCGGCAAGGTCACCGAGGTCAGCCTGATCGGTGTGGTGCTGCTGCTGGCCGCCATCATGGGCGGCCGCTGGGTCTCCGAGTCCTCCTTCGCGGACGCCTTCGTCCTGAGCCCGAAGACCCTGGTGATCTGCCTGGTCGTCTACGGCTTCGTGGCCGCCGTGCTGCCGGTGTGGATGCTGCTGGCGCCGCGCGACTACCTGTCCACCTTCATGAAGATCGGCACCATCGTGCTGCTCGCCGTGGGTGTGCTGGTCGCCAACCCGGACGTCAACGTCCCGGCCGTCTCCGAGTTCGCGAGCAGCGGCACCGGCCCGGTCTTCGCCGGCTCGCTGTTCCCGTTCGCCTTCATCACCATCGCCTGTGGCGCCCTGTCCGGCTTCCACTCCCTGATCTCGGCCGGCACCACGCCGAAGATGATCCAGAAGGAGAGCCAGATCGCGGGCATCGGCTACGGCTCGATGCTGATGGAGTCCTTCGTCGCGATCATGGCTCTGATCTGCGCCTGCGTCCTGGACCCGGGCCTGTACTACGCGATGAACGCTCCGGCCGGCGTGCTGGGCGACACCGTGCAGTCCGCCTCGCAGGCGGTGGCCGGCTTCGGCTTCACCATCAGCCCCGAGGCGCTGCAGTCCGCCGCCGACCAGGTCGGCGAGGAGAGCCTGATCGCCCGTACCGGTGGCGCGCCGACGCTGGCCGTCGGCATGTCGATGATCCTCGCCAAGGCCTTCGGCTCCACCGGCATGATGTCGTTCTGGTACCACTTCGCCCTGATGTTCGAGGCGCTCTTCATCCTGACCGCGGTGGACGCCGCGACCCGGGTGGGCCGCTTCATGCTCCAGGACACCATCGGCAACGTGGTCCCGCGCTTCCGCGACAAGGACTGGAAGCCCGCCATCTGGATCTGCTCCGCGGTGGTCGTCCTGTGCTGGGGCTACTTCCTGTGGGTCGGCGTCAGTGACCCGCTGGGCGGCATCAACCAGCTCTACCCCCTGTTCGGCATCGCCAACCAGCTGCTCGCCTCGATCGCGCTGACCATCTCCACGACGCTGCTGATCAAGTCGGGCCGGCTGAAGTGGGCGTGGGTCACCGCCCTGCCGCTCGCCTGGGCGCTGGCCGTGACCATGACCGCCAGCTACCAGAAGCTGTTCTCCGACAACCCGAAGATCGGCTTCTGGGCCCAGCGCTCCACCTACGCGGACGCCCTGGAGGCCGGCAAGGTCCTCGCCCCGGCGAAGACCCTCGACGACATGTCGACGGTCATCACCAACTCCACAGTGACCGGCACCCTGATGGCGGTCTTCGCGGGCCTGACCCTGGTGGTCTTCTTCTCCTGCCTGTGCGTGTCGGTGGCCCACCTGCGCGGGAAGAGCAAGCTGCCGCTCCAGGAGGACCCGTACGTCAAGTCCGAGCTCGAGGTTCCCGCCTTCTCCCTGCGCAAGCCGCAGACGGAGGAGAAGGAGCTGGTCGGCGCCGGAGCCGAGTGATGACCCCCGCGCTGACCCGGCTGCGGGAGGTGGGCGCCCGCGCGTGGTGGCTGCTGCGCGAGCTGAACGGTGAGCACGCGTACGACCGCTACGTGGCCCACGCCCGCTCGCACGACCCGGGGGTGCGGGTGCTCACCCGGCGGGAGTTCGAGAACCGGCGCGTGGACCGGCGTGACGCCGATCCCCGTGAGGGCGGCGGCTGCTGCTGACCGCCTCCGCGACGCGTCGAGGCCCGCCGCACTTCGGTGCGGCGGGCCTTCGCGTTCTCCGGAGCGCCCGGCCTCTCTCCGCACGCCTGGGGTGACGTGGGGCCTCTGGACGGCGGGGCTCCGCCTCCTTACCCTCGGTGAGCCCCTTCGGGCGCACCACCCCCACCCCTGACGCAGGGAGAGATGTCGTGTCCCACCACAGACGTGTGGCAGCGATCCTGACCGCCGTCCTCGCGCTCGCCCCGGCCGTTCTCGCCTTACCCGCGACCGCCCAGGCCGCGCCCCGCACCTCGGTCACCACGGCCGTGACCGACAAGCTCCTCGGGCAGACCGCGCTCACCGGCCGCGGCGCCGGCCCGGACGAGACCCGGGTGAAGGTCACCCGGGAGAAGGGCGGCAGGTGGGCCTTCGGGACCGCCGTCGTCGTCGCGCCGAAGACGGAGGGCGCCGCTCCCACCGGCGCCGTCTTCGTCGCCAGGGCGAAGGGCGATGGCTGGACGGTCGCCTTCGACGGCGAACCGGCCTTCGCGGACCTCGCCGCCGACTCGCCCGTGGTGACGGCCGAGGAGAAGAGGATCTTCGCCTCCGCCGGTACCGCCGCGGCCGCCGAGCCCCTCTCCCCCGGCGACTTCGTCCGGCCCCTCGCGGGCGGGGACTACCGCACCGGCATGGCCCTGCCCTGGTCCACCGGCGCCTCCTGGACGATGACCGGCGGCCCCCACCAGTGGGACGGCGCCAGCGGTCCCTACAGCTCGGTGGACTTCGCCGGCGGCGACCAGGCGGTCCGGGCGACCCGGGCGGGCGCCGCCTACACCATGTGCTCGGGCTTCGTCCGCGTCATCCACGACCGGGGTTACGCCTCGGACTACTACCACCTCACCGGGCACGTCAACGCCAACGGGACCAGCGTCTCCCAGGGCACGTTCCTCGGCAACACCGGCACCAACGTGGCCTGCGGCGGCTCCGCCAGCGGCCGCCACGTCCACTTCGGCCTGCGGCAGAACAACGCCTACGTACCGATCGCCGACCACGGCATCGGCGGCTGGGTCTTCTACTCCACCGGCTGGTACGAGGGGTACGCGATGCACGGCTCCACCACCCGGTACAACGGCGGCGCCCTCCACAACTACGGCGCGCTGGGCCTGACCCAGGGCATCGTCGACGCCAACGGCGGCGGTTCGGTGAACAAGCGGTCCGGACCGGGCACCGGGTACGCGGTGGTCGGCTCGGTGGCCGACGGGACGACCGTGACCGTCTCCTGCTCCCGCAACGGCACGACGCACCAGGGCCGTTTCGGCACCAGCTCGCTGTGGAACCGGCTGAGCGACGGCACCTGGATCTCCGACGCGTACCTGTGGACCGGCTACAACGGGGCCGTCAACGGCACCTGCTGATCCCCCGGCCGCGGAGGCCCGCCGGCCACCGCCGACGGGCCTCCGACGGGCTCGTCCGGGCGGAGGGACGGACGGACACGCGGGCACCGTGCTCTCCGTACGCAGGGTGGGCGGGGTGGGGACGAGGTGCCCCGGCGGCGGAAGGGGTGGGGACATGGGATGGGGCGGAGGGCGGGTCCTACGCCATCGCAACGTGGTGCTGTACCTGAGCGGTGTGGTGGTCTCGGGCTTCGGCAGCTCGGTCATGGCCCTGGTGGCCGGCGTGTGGGCCAAGTCGCTCACCGGGTCGGACAGTCTGGCCGCACTGACGACCTTCTGCGTATGGGCGCCCATGCTGCTCGGCCCCCTGATCGGCACACTGGCCGACCTCGGGCGCCGGCGGCCGTTGCTGATCTGGACCAATCTCGGCATGGCCGCGGTGCTGCTGCCGCTCCTCGCCGTCCGCTCCGGCGACCGGATCTGGATCCTGTTCGCCGTACTGACCGTGTACGGCGTCAGCACGGTGCTGCTGGACGCGGCGGAAGCCGCACTGGTGGCCACCGCCGTACCGGAGCAGCTGCGCGGCGACTTCAACGGCCTGCGCATGACGGCGAACGAGGGCATGAAACTGGTCGCCCCGCTCCTGGGCGCGCTCCTGTTCGTCCGGTTCGGCGGCCCGGCGGTGGTCCTGCTGGACGCGGCCACCTTCGTGCTCGCCGCCCTGGCCTTCGCCCTCGTCCGCGTGTCCGAACCCTCGGCCCGCCCGGCCGGGACCCGACGACGGGGCGCCCGGACCGCCGAGGGGATCCGCTTCCTGCGGCGTCACCCGGTTCTGTGGCGCCTGGTGCCGGCCGGGGCCGTGACCATGGGCATGGCCGGGGTGAACGGGGCGTCGGTCTACGCCGTGGTCGACGCCGGTCTCCACCGTCCGCCCGCCTACGCGGGGGTCCTCTACGCCGTGCAGGGCATCGGCTCGGTGGTCGTCGGGCTGTTCGCCGGCGCTCTGCTGCGGCGGATGCCCGAACGGGTCTTCGCCGCGGCCGGGATCATGCTGTTCGCGGTGGGCGTCGCCCTGCGCGTCGTCCCCTCGCTCCCGGTCGTCCTGTTCGCCGGCGTGCTGATCGGCGCGGGGCTGCCCTGCGTGCTGATCGCGGCCATGACGGCCGTTCAGCGCGAGACCCCGGACGATCTCCTGGGCCGGGTCGCGGCCACCGCCAACACCCTCCTCTTCGCCCCCAACGCCGTCGCACTGGCCGCCGGAGCCGGCCTGCTCGCGCTCGTGGACCACCGC
>NZ_JACADT010000285.1:0-6249 GCF_013421635.1 Streptomyces sp. UH6
CCCTCGTGGCGGGCCCGGCGTCCGGGGTGACCTGCCGGTACGGCAGGTCAGCCCTTCCCGTGGCGTGACCCGTGGGGCACGATGGCGTGCATGGCCGACTCCCACACCACCTCCCACACCACCTCCCCCACCGCCTCGCACGACGCCGCCTCCGCCGTTCCGTCCGAGGCCGCCTCCCAGCCGGCTTCCCCGGGCGTCCATCCGGGTGAGCGCGCGGCGCCGCAGCCCCTGAAGCTGATCGCGATCCGCGACACGCCGCTCTCCCTGGACGAGGTGTTCCGTGCCGTCGGTGACGAGGCGGCCGGCGGGACGGCGCTGTTCGTCGGCACGGTGCGCAACCACGACGGGGGAGCGGACGTGGACGCGCTGGGGTACTCCGCCCATCCCTCCGCCGAGACGGAGCTGCGGCGGGTCGCGGAGAAGGTGGCCGCGGACTTCCCCGTCCGGGCGCTGGCGGCCGTCCACCGTGTGGGTGACCTGGAGGTCGGGGACCTCGCGGTGGTGGTGGCGGTGTCGTGCCCGCACCGGGCGGAGGCCTTCGAGGCGTGCCGGCGGCTCATCGACGACCTCAAGCACGAGGTGCCCATCTGGAAGCACCAGCGCTTCAGCGACGGCACCGAGGAGTGGGTCGGCTCCTGCTGAGCGGGCCGCCCGGCCGCGGTCGGGGCGGAGCGCCGCCCCGCCTCCGGTTGCGTAACCGAGGGGTGGCCATGAGCGTTGTCACTGCGGAAGGTTAATCTGCTGATCAGTCAGTTGCAGTCGCTCATTCGGGTTGGAGGTCGGCATGGCGGCTCTCGCCTGGTTGCTGATTCCGCTTGTGGCTGCGATCGGTGCGAGTCTCTGGGGCACCTGGGCCCTGCGGACCCGCAGGTCCCGGGGGGACGGTCCGGAACTCGTCGGATACGCCCGTTTCCGCGAGGCGATGGAGAGGTCGACCACCACCTCGGTCCCCGGCTCCTGAGAAGCGCGCCTCGCCCGGCACAAGCGGCAGGAACCGGAGCGTCGCCGGGGCAGCCCGTACGGACGGCCCCGGCGGTGCTCCGGCGGGCAGGTCCCGTACTGTCGTTCCATGCCACGCCGCACTGCGACGATGCTCGCCTCGACCCTGATGCTGATCGTGCTCCTGTGCGCGGGACTGGCCGTCCCGACCGAGTACTCGGAGATGACGCCCGGCCCGACGGTGAACACCCTCGGCAAGCACGACGGCGATCCCGTGCTGCACATCTCCGGTCACCGCACCTATCCCGCGGACGGCCACCTCAACATGACCACGGTGCGGGTCACGAGCCCCGACTACCGGCTGAACCTGGTCTCGGCGATGTACGGCTGGCTGGCACACGACAACAAGGTGGTCCCGCACGACACGCTCTTCCCGGAGGGGCAGACCGAGGAGGAGTCGAGCCAGGAGAACGCCGAGGAGTTCAGCCAGTCCCAGGAGAGCGCCAAGGTCGCCGCCCTGCGCGAGCTGGACATCCCGGTGAAGTCCTGGGTGGTGGTCTCCACGGTGGTCAAGGACACGCCGGCCGAGGGCGTGCTGCACGCCGGCGACGTGATCAGGTCGGTCGACGGCACGGCGGTGAAGGAGCCCGGCGACGTCTCGAAGCTGGTGACCCGCCACAAGCCCGGCGAGAAGGTGGTCTTCACCGTCGTGCCCGCCAAGGAGCAGGCGGCCGCCGAGCGGGAGGGCCGCGAGGCCACCAGGACCGAGGACCTCACCATCACCACGGCGAAGTCCGAGGACGGCGGCGAGCCGCGCGCCATCGTGGGCATCGCGGCGGGGACCGACCACACCTTCCCGTTCGCCATCGACATCAAGCTCGCCGACGTCGGCGGCCCCAGCGCCGGTCTGATGTTCGCGCTGGGCATCTACGACAAGCTGACGCCCGGCAGTCTCACCGGCGGGGCCTTCGTGGCCGGCACCGGCACCATCGACGACGCGGGCGAGGTCGGGCCGATCGGCGGCATCAGCATGAAGACGGTGGGCGCGCGGGCCAAGGGCGCCACGTACTTCCTCACCCCGGAGAAGAACTGCGCGACGGCGGCCGAGGACATCCCGGCCGGCCTCACCCTGGTCAAGGTCGGCGACCTGGACGACGCGCTGGACGCCCTGGAGGACATCCGCGAGGGCCGCACCGGGGACCTCCCCCGGTGTTCGACGGGCTGAGCCCGCCGGACCCGGCCGCCGCGTGCGGGCGGGCCGGGTCCCGCGGAGTCAGTCCTCGAAGGTCGCCGACAGCGCCTCGGCCAGTCCCGGGACCAGTCCGGCGCCGGTGAGCACCTCGGTGGGGGAGTCCTTCTCCCGCAGCCGCAGGGCCGACTCGCGGGAGCCGTCGCGCAGCACGGCCACCGTCATCCGGACCTCCTGACGCTGCGGGTGGTCGGCGACCCAGCGGGCCAGCCCGGCGTCGTCCAGGCCGATCGGCACCTCGGCCTCCGCGGTCGGCGGGAGCATCAGGCGTTCCACGGTGAGGGCGCAGCCGGCGACGGCGTCCGGCCAGGCGATGGTGGCGAGGAACTCGTCCAGCGGCTGCGAGGCCGGGATCTCGTCCTGCTCCACGGGGGTGAGGGCGGCGGGCTCCGCCTCGTCGGGCAGGCCCAGCTGGTCCGCGAGGGCGGGCTCCTGGGCGCGGAGCGCCGAGGTGTCGACGAGGGCGAAGAGGCGGGCGGGCTGGTCCCAGCCGAGGGTGGAGGCGTACTCGTCGATCTCGAGCACGGCCCGGGTGAGCGGGTTCGCCGCCATGGGGGTGTTGGACATGGTCACAATCCTGCCTGGTATCCACCCGTAATCGGGAACTGGGTAAAGCCTCGGTAAGTTGCATAGGTGGGGATCCATGATGAACGGGTCCCCCCGCCGGGTCCGCCGAGGACCTGACGGCTCCACACTGACTTGAGGTGCGCACCTTGGCTTTCCAGATGCCGGACCGCGGCGGAGGCCCGACAGGGCCGCGGATGAGAGTGGGCCGCCCGTCCCGGCGGTCCAGGACCCTGCTCATGACGCTGGGCGTCCTTGCCGTCCTCGGTATGGCGTTCACCATGTTCGCGGGGTTCTGGACCGACTGGCTCTGGTACCGCTCGGTGGACTACTCGTCGGTCTTCACCACCACGCTGACCACGAAGATCGGGCTCTTCTTCGTCTTCGGCCTGCTGATGGCCGCCGCCGTCGGCGTCAACATCTGGCTGGCGCACCGCCTGCGGCCGCCGCTGAGCGCCATGTCGGTCGAGCAGCAGAACCTCGACCGGTACCGGATGGGCATCGCCCCCTACAAGAAGTGGGTGCTGCTGGCGATCACGGCCCTGGTGGGCCTGGTCGCGGGCGCCTCGGCCGGAAGCCAGTGGCGCACCTGGCTCACCTGGGTCAACGGCGTCGACTTCGGCAAGAAGGACCCCCAGTTCTCGCTGGACGTCGCCTTCTACGCGTTCGACCTGCCCTGGTACCGGTTCCTGCTGGGCTTCGGATTCGCCGCCGTGGTCCTCTCGCTGATCGCGGCCGCCGTGACCCACTACCTCTACGGCGGTCTGCGGCTGAGCTCCCCGGGCGCCAAGGCCACCGGCGCGGCCACCGGGCACCTGTCGGTGCTCCTCGGCCTGTTCGTGAGCCTGAAGGCGATCGCCTACTGGCTGGACCGTTACGGCCTCGCCGTGAAGTCCAGCGACTTCAAGGCCACCGACAACTGGACCGGCCTGCGGTACGTCGACGCCAACGCCTACCTGCCGGCCAAGACCATCCTGTTCTGCATCGCCGTCATCTGCGCGCTGCTGTTCTTCGCCACGCTGTGGCGGCGTACCTGGCAGCTGCCGGTCATCGGCTTCGGCCTGATGGTCCTGTCGGCGCTGCTGATCGGCGGCCTGTACCCGGCCATCGTGCAGAAGTTCCAGGTCCAGCCGAACGAGCAGGCCAAGGAGGCTCCGTACGTCGCCAAGAACATCGACGCGACGCGGTACGCCTACGACATCGACGACACCAAGGTGACCGGCTACTCCGGCCGCGGCGCGGACCCGGAGCAGAAGCCGGAGCTGCGGACCCAGGCCGACCAGGCCGCCAGCATCCGTCTGCTCGACCCGAACATCGTCTCGCCGACGTTCCAGCAGCGTCAGCAGATCCGCAGCTACTACGGCTTCCCGGAGAACCTGGACGTCGACCGGTACAAGGTCGACGGCCAGACCCAGGACACCGTGATCGGTCTGCGTGAGCTGGACCTGAACGGCGTGCCCAAGCGGAACTGGATCAACGACCACTTCCGCTACACCCACGGCTACGGCGTGGTGGCCGCCAAGGGCACCGAGGCCGACGGTGAGGGCCTGCCCGTCTTCACCGAGTACGACCTGCCCTCCCAGGGCCAGCTGGGCACCTACCAGCAGGCCGTCTACTACGGCGAGAAGACCACCCAGTACTCGATCGTCGGCGGTCCGCAGGAGGAGATCGACTACTCCAAGGACGGCCAGGAGGTCGGCACCCGCTACAAGGGCGACAGCGGCGTCAGCCTGGCGAACCCGCTCAACCGGGCGGCGTACGCGGTGGCCTTCAGCGAGCCGCAGATCCTCTACTCGGGCGCCATCGGCGACGGTTCGAAGATCCTCTACAACCGCACCCCGAAGGAGCGGGTCGAGGCGGTCGCCCCGTGGCTGACCATCGACGGCGACCCCTACCCGGCGGTCATCGGCGGGAAGATCCAGTGGATCGTGGACGCCTACACGACGTCCAACGGCTACCCGTACGCCTCGCGCACCACCCTCGGCGACACCACCTCCGACTCGCTGACCACGGACCAGCGTGCCGTGATCGCCCAGGAGGACCGGGTCAACTACATCCGCAACTCGGTCAAGGCGACGGTCGACGCCTACACGGGCCAGGTCAAGCTCTACGAGTGGGACACCAAGGACCCCGTCCTGAAGACCTGGATGAAGGCCTTCCCGGACACCGTCGAGCCGCGCTCGGCCATCTCCGACCAGCTGATGGACCACCTGCGCTACCCGCAGGACCTGTTCAAGGTCCAGCGTGAGCTGCTGACCCGCTACCACGTCGAGGACTCCGAGACGTTCCTCAGCGGCAGCGAGGTCTGGCAGGTGCCGGACGACCCGACGACCCGGGCCGGCGAGGCGGTGCCGCCGTACTACCTCTCCATGAAGATGCCGGACCAGCAGCAGCAGGCCTTCTCGCTGACCACGACGTTCACGCCCAACGGCCGCGACAACCTGAGCGCCTTCATGGCGGTCAACGCCGAGGCGGGCACGGACGACTACGGAAGCATCCGCATCCTGAAGCTGCCGACCAGCACCACGGTCCAGGGACCCAAGCAGGTCCAGTCGATGTTCAACTCCGAACAGGACATCGCCGAGACCATCCGGCTGCTGCGGGGCGGCGACTCCGAGGTGGAGTACGGCAACCTGCTGACGGTGCCGCTCGACGAGGGCCTGCTCTACGTCGAGCCGGTCTACGTCCGCGGTGGCGGCCTCAAGTACCCGCTGCTGCGCAAGGTGCTGGTGAGCTACAACGGGCAGACCGCCTTCGAGGACACCCTGGCGCAGGCGCTGGACAAGGTCTTCGGAGCCGGTGGTGAGGCCCAGCCGCCCGAGGAGGAGACCCCGCCCGGTGAGGAGACCACCCCGCCGGAACCGGGCGACGCCACGCTCGACGAGGCGCTGAAGGACGTCCAGGAAGCCTTCGACGCGGGCCAGGAGGCCTTCAAGAAGGGCGACTGGGAGGCCTACGGCCGGGCACAGGAAGATCTCGAGGAGGCGCTGAAGCGCGCCGAGGAGGCCCGGGCCCCCTCGGCCGGCGACTGACCTTCCCGGTCGGTAGCTGAAACCGCGGCGCCAATACCGGATCTTCGGATGCGGTGCAAGGCCCGGGTCCCTCGTTCGGGGGAACCGGGCCTTGTCCGTTCCGGGCTGCGCCGCAGGCCGGAAGGGCTCAACACCCCTTGGGGGACGGGGGCAGTTGGGCCGCCAGGGTTTCGCTTGTCTCTCTGTGGGCATGTCGACAAAACGCTGAAGTGACCTCCAAGGCTGCGGTATACCAGGTGTACCCGGGGTTCGGGTGGTGCGACGATGGACGTTATGGGGGACAAGGGAACTCTGTTGGACACAGGGCGATTTGCACCGTCCGTCGATCCGGACGGGACGGCCGGGGCCGATGAGGTCACCGGGGCCGAGGGAGCCGGGGCGACCGCCGGCTTCGTCGGCGACCCGGCGGACGAGGCCGGGCAGCGGATCGCCGCCGAAGCCGGGGACGTCGAGGCGATGAGCGTC
>NZ_JACADT010000286.1:0-6233 GCF_013421635.1 Streptomyces sp. UH6
GGTGACGCCGGCGCGGTGCTCAGCTCCTCCTGGGGCGACCCGCAGAACCCGCTGGAGCCCGCCAACACCAACGAGGTGCAGGGCGGCAAGGTCCTCGACATGATCTTCCGCAACCTCAAGAAGTACGACCCGAAGACCGGCGCGGCCCAGGACATGCTCGCCGAGAAGATCGAGACCTCCGACTCCCAGAACTTCCGGATCACGGTCAAGGACGGCTGGAAGTTCAGCAACGGCGAGCCGGTCACCGCCCGCTCCTTCGTGGACGCGTGGAACTACGGCGCGAGCCTGAAGAACAACCAGAAGAACGCCTACTTCTTCCAGTACATCGAGGGCTACGAGCAGACCCACCCGGAGAGCGGCGAGCAGAGCGCCGACACCCTCTCCGGCCTGGAGGTGGTCGACGACCGGACCTTCACCGTCAAGCTCGGCCAGAAGTTCTCGACCTTCCCCGACACCCTGGGCTACAACGCCTACGCCCCGTTGCCGCGCGCCTTCTTCGACGACCACGACGCCTGGATCGCCAAGCCCATCGGCAACGGCCCCTACCAGGTCGACTCCTACGCCAAGGGCTCCCAGATGTCACTGCGCACGTGGGACGGGTACAACGGCCCCGACAAGGCGCGCAACGGCGGAGTGGACCTGAAGGTGTACACGGACAACGCCACCGC
The DNA here is from genome assembly GCF_013421635.1 of Streptomyces sp. UH6. Lineage (NCBI taxonomy): Bacteria > Bacillati > Actinomycetota > Actinomycetes > Kitasatosporales > Streptomycetaceae > Streptomyces > Streptomyces sp. UH6. The sequence goes on from NZ_JACADT010000286.1 coordinate 669, forward strand.
CTACAACGACCTGATGTCCGGCAACCTCGACCTGGTCGACGACATCCCCGCCAGCCAGCTGAAGAACGCCCCCGCCGACCTCGGCGACCGGTACATCAACACCCCGGCGGGCATCCTGCAGACCCTCGCCTTCCCGTTCTACGACCCGAAGTGGAACAAGCCCGGCCTGGAGAAGGTCCGCAAGGGCCTGTCCATGGCGATCGACCGCGAGCAGATCACCGAGACGATCTTCCAGAAGACGCGTACCCCGGCCACCGACTGGACCTCCCCGGTCCTCGGCGAGGACGGCGGGTTCCGCGAGGGCTTCTGCGGCGAGGCCTGCGAGTACAAGCCGCAGGAGGCCAAGAAGCTCATCGAGGAGGGCGGCGGCCTGCCCGGGGGCCAGGTCAGGATCACCTTCAACGCCGACACCGGATCGCACCGCGACTGGGTCGAGGCGGTCTGCAACAGCATCAACCGCGCCATGGGCTCGGGCAAGGCGTGCGTGCCCAACCCCGTCGGCACCTTCGCCGACTACCGCAACCAGATCGGCGAGGAGAAGATGCCCGGCCCCTTCCGGGCCGGCTGGCAGATGGACTACCCGCTGATCCAGAACTTCCTCCAGCCGCTCTACTACACCGACGCCTCCTCCAACGACGGCAAGTGGTCCAACGAGGAGTTCGACGACTGGGTCGACAAGGCGAACGCCGAGTCCGACACCGGCAAGGCCGTGGAGAACTTCCTCGAGGCCGAGGCGGTGGTCCGCGACGAGATGGCCGCCATCCCGCTCTGGTACCAGAACGGCTCGGCCGGCTACTCCGAGCGTCTCTCCGACGTCGCCCTGAACCCGTTCAGCGTCCCGGTCTACGACCAGATCAAGGTCAGCTGACCAGGGCTCGGCCCCGCACCCAGGCCGGGAGGCACCATGGGACGCTATGTGATCAGGCGTCTGCTCCAGATGATCCCCGTCTTCGTCGGCGCGACGCTGCTCATCTTCCTGATGGTCAACGTCATGGGGGACCCGGTCGCCGGGCTCTGCGGCGACCGCGCCTGCGACCCGGCGACGGCGGCCCGCCTCAAGGCGGAGTTCGGCCTCGACCAGCCGGTGTGGAAGCAGTACCTGACCTACATGGGCAACGTGCTCTCCGGCGACTTCGGCACCGCCTTCAACGGCCAGAAGGTCACCGAGCTGATGGGCACCGCCTTCCCGGTCACCATCAGGCTCACCCTGGTGGCGATCCTCTTCGAGATCGTGATCGGGATCGCCCTCGGCGTGGTCACCGGGCTGCGCCGCGGCCGGCCGGTCGACACCGGCGTCCTGGTCGCCACCCTCGTCGTCATCTCCGTGCCCACCTTCGTCACGGGCCTGCTGCTCCAGCTGCTGCTCGGCGTGCAGTGGGGCTGGATCAACCCCTCGGTCTCCTCCGAGGCGACGTTCGGTGAACTCGTCGTCCCCGGTCTGGTGCTGGCCTCCGTCTCGCTGGCCTACGTCACCCGGCTGACCCGGACCTCCATCGCCGAGAACCGCCGCTCCGACTACGTCCGCACGGCCGTCGCCAAGGGGCTCCCCCGCCGCCGGGTGATCTCCCGCCACCTCCTGCGGAACTCGCTGATCCCCGTGGTCACCTTCATCGGCACCGACGTCGGCGCGCTGATGGGCGGCGCCATCGTCACCGAGCGGATCTTCAACATCCACGGCGTCGGTTACCAGCTCTACCAGGGCATCCTGCGCCAGAACACCCAGACCGTGGTCGGGTTCGTGACGGTGCTGGTGCTGGTCTTCCTGGTGGCGAACCTCGTCGTCGACCTCCTGTACGCCGTTCTCGACCCGAGGATCCGCTATGCCTGACGTCCGTCGGACGGACCCGGAGCCCGATCCGGAGTCCGGCGACCGCCGGCCCGGGGAGCACCTGCCGGCCGAACACCTGCCGGGCGACCGCCCGCGCGGCGACTGGCCCGACGGCGGCCCGGACGCCGAGGACGGCGCGGTCGCCGGGACGGGCTTCGGCGGCTCCATGGACCTGGCCACCCACGAGGGCCGGACGCTGGAGGACGACCCCGGTCCCGACGGCGGCGGTCCGTCCGGCCGGCCCCGCTCCCTGTGGTCGGACGCCTGGCGGGACCTGCGCCGCAACCCGGTCTTCCTCGTCTCCGCCCTGCTCATCCTCTTCCTGGTGCTGATCGCGCTGTGGCCCTCCCTGCTGACCTCCGGCGACCCGCTCGACTGCGACCTGGCCCTGGCCCAGGAGGGCAGCCGGCCCGGCCACCCGTTCGGGTTCAACGGCCAGGGCTGCGACGTGTACACCCGCACCGTGTACGGCGCCCGCACCTCGGTCACCGTCGGCGTCTGCGCCACCCTCGGCGTCGCCCTCCTCGGCGGCGTCCTCGGCGCGCTGGCCGGGTTCTTCGGCGGCCTGTGGGACGCCCTGCTCTCCCGGCTCACGGACGTCTTCTTCGCCATCCCGGTGGTCCTCGGCGGCCTGGTGCTGCTGTCCGTGGTCACCAGCAACAGCGTCTGGCCGGTGATCGGCTTCATGGTGCTGCTGGGCTGGCCGCAGATCTCCCGGATCTCCCGGGGTTCGGTCATCACCGCCAAGCAGCACGACTACGTGCAGGCGGCCCGCGCCCTCGGCGCCTCCGGTCCCCGGATGCTGCTGCGGCACATCGCGCCCAACGCGATCGCCCCGGTGATCGTGGTGGCCACCATCGCGCTCGGCACCTACATCGCGCTCGAGGCCACGCTGTCGTACCTGGGCGTCGGGCTGAAGCCGCCCACGGTCAGCTGGGGCATCGACATCTCCTCCGCCTCCCCGTACATCCGCAACGCCCCGCACATGCTCCTCTGGCCCGCCGGGGCGCTGGCGGTCACGGTGCTGGCGTTCATCATGCTCGGCGACGCGGTCCGCGACGCCCTCGACCCGAAGCTGAGGTGAGCCGCGCCATGCTGCTCGAGGTCCGCGACCTGCGCGTGGAGTTCGCCACCCGGGAGGGCGTCGCCAAGGCGGTCAACGGCGTCGACTACACCGTCGACGCCGGCGAGACGCTGGCCGTGCTCGGCGAGTCCGGCTCCGGCAAGTCCGTCACCGCCCAGGCGATCATGGGCATCCTCGACATGCCGCCCGGCCGGATCACCGGCGGCGAGATCCTCTTCAAAGGACGCGACCTGCTGAAGCTCAAGGAGGAGCAGCGGCGCTCCGTCCGCGGCGCCGAGATGGCGATGATCTTCCAGGACGCGCTCTCCTCCCTCAACCCGGTGCTCACCGTGGGGGACCAGCTCGGCGAGATGTTCGTCGTCCACCGCGGCATGTCGAAGAAGGACGCCCGGGCCAAGGCCGTCGAGCTGATGGACCGGGTCCGCATCCCGGCCGCGGGCCAGAGGGTGCGGGACTACCCGCACCAGTTCTCCGGCGGCATGCGCCAGCGCATCATGATCGCCATGGCGCTGGCCCTGGAGCCGGACCTGATCATCGCCGACGAGCCCACCACGGCCCTCGACGTGACGGTGCAAGCACAGGTCATGGACCTGCTCGCCGAGCTCCAGCGCGAGTACGACATGGGTCTGATCCTGATCACCCACGACCTCGGCGTGGTCGCCGACGTCGCGGACAGGATCGCGGTGATGTACGCGGGCCGGATCGTCGAGACGGCCCCGGTGCACGACCTCTACAAGGCGCCCGCCCACCCGTACACCCGCGGCCTGCTGGACTCCATCCCGCGCCTGGACCACAAGGGCCGGGAGCTCTACGCGATCAAGGGCCTGCCGCCCAGCCTCACCGCGATCCCACCCGGCTGCCCCTTCCACCCGCGCTGCCCGATGGCGCAGGACGTCTGCCGCACCGACGTGCCCCCGCTGTACACGGTGGACCGGGGACCGGTCTCGGGAGAGGGGCGGGGGAGCGCCTGCCACTTCTGGCTCGACTGCCTCGAGGACTCCGCCCGCCGCGGGCCCGTGTCGGACACCCCCTAGACGCCCACCGCCGGCCGAACCGCCGCCCCGCCAGGAGAACCGATGGCCACCATGGCGCCCGTGCCCGGCACGGACACGACGACCGAGCCCCTCCTCGAGGTCGAGGGGCTGGTCAAGCACTACCCGCTCACCCAGGGCATCCTCTTCCGGAAGCAGACCGGGGCCGTGAAGGCGGTCGACGGCGTCGACTTCGTCCTCGGCCGGGGCGAGACCCTCGGCATCGTCGGGGAGTCCGGCTGCGGCAAGTCCACCGTGGCGCGGATGCTGGTCAACCTCGAGCGCCCCACCGCGGGCGCGATCCGCTACAAGGGCGAGGACGTCACCAGGCTCTCCGGCCGCGCGCTGAAGGCGGTCCGCCGGAACATCCAGATGGTGTTCCAGGACCCCTACACCTCGCTCAACCCGCGGATGACGGTGGGCGACATCGTCGGCGAGCCCTTCGACATCCACCCCGAGGCCGCGCCCAGGGGCGACCGCCGCCGGCGCGTCCAGGGGCTGCTGGAGGTGGTGGGCCTCAACCCCGAGCACGCCAACCGCTACCCGCACCAGTTCTCCGGCGGCCAGCGCCAGCGGATCGGCATCGCCCGTGGTCTCGCGCTGCGGCCGGAGATCATCGTCGCCGACGAGCCGGTCTCCGCGCTCGACGTCTCGGTCCAGGCCCAGGTCGTCAACCTGCTGGAGCGGCTCCAGGACGAATTCGGCCTCGCCTACGTCTTCATCGCCCACGACCTGTCCGTGGTGCGGCACATCTCCGACCGCGTCGGCGTGATGTACCTGGGGCGGATCGTGGAGACCGGCACCGACGCGCAGATCTACGGCCACCCCACACACCCCTACACCCAGGCCCTGCTCTCCGCGGTCCCCGTCCCCGATCCGGAGGCCCGCGACCGCCGCGAGCGGATCATTCTCACCGGCGACGTGCCCTCCCCGGCCGACATCCCCTCCGGGTGCCGCTTCCGCACCCGCTGCTGGAAGGCCCGCCAGCGCTGCGTGGACGAGGTGCCGTTGCTCGCCGTCCCGGAGGCGTTCCGCGGCGAGGGCGGCCCGGCGGCGCATCCCTCGGCCTGTCACTTCGCCGAGGAGAAGCGGGTGGTTCCCCCCGACGCGGCGCGGGCACGGCCCTGACGGGGCGTTTACCGGCAGGCAACTCCACGGACCCGCCTGCGATATACGGACGTGGAAATCTGAGCACCGTACGGCCGTGCGGGTGCCGTGAACGGGCCGGGGCGTGCCATGTCGCCCCGGCCCGTGCCGCTTCCGACACGCCCCACCGCGAGGACGGTTCCGCGCCGGTTCCGTAACCCCACCGGGTCCGCGCTTCCGCCGCGGGGGCGGTTTCGCCGGTGCGGGGCTGGTTCGGTTGGCGGGTCCGTTCCGCCCCCGCGAGTGCGGTCTTACCACCGGGTCTGCGCCGTCGCGCCGTCGCGAGGAAGCGGTCTCGCCGTGAGGCCCGCACCTCGGCAGCGGGCGGCGCCGCCGCCGTGGGGACGGTTCGGCGCCGCGAGGGCGGTTGCGCCGGGGCCGGGCTGGTTCCGTGGCGGGGTCCGCATCGCCGCCGCCAGGGCGGTTCCGTCGTGGGTCCGCGCCTCCGTCGCGAGGGCGGTTTCGTCGTGGGTCCG
>NZ_JACADT010000287.1:0-6190 GCF_013421635.1 Streptomyces sp. UH6
GCCAGCGCCCGGTCCCGCTCGCCGAAGGGCTCGCTGCCGGTGACCCGGGCGAACTTCACCAGGCCGACCACGGTGTCGTGGGCGACCATCGGCACGGCCAGGGTGGAGAGGGTCCTGCGGTGGCCGCCGGCCGGCGGCACCAGCCTCGGCTCGGCGGTGCGCAGGGCGTCCGCGGCGGGCGAGTTGAACGGGTAGTGGTGCACCGTGCCCACCTCGTGGGGCGCGTCGTCGGCGGGGAACGCCAGGTCGGCGACGGCGCTGGCGAAGGCGACCCGGCGCAGCGCGGCGCTGCCGTCGGCGAGGCCCGGCGCGGCCTCGTCGCCGTCGAGCAGGGCCTCGTAGAGGTCCACGGTGGCGAGGTCGCAGAAGTGGGGGACGACGACGTCGAGCAGTTCCCGCGCGGTGGTCTGCAGGTCGAGGCTGTTGCCGATGCGGGCGCCGGCCTCGTTGAGCAGGTGCAGGTTGCGGCGGGCCGCGGCGGCCTCGCGGGCGGCCTCCTTGCGCGCGGTGACGTCTATGCCCAGCCAGGCGACACCGAGCGGGCGGCCGCTGCCGCCGTGCACGCGGTACAGGTTGACCGACCAGTCGCGCGGCTGCCCGGCCTTGCCGGCGGTCCCGTTGACGTGCATGTCGGTGACGGAGTGACCGGTCTCCAGCACCTGGCGCAGCGCGGCCGAGACCCGTTCCGCCTCGGAGGTGGAGAGGTAGTCGTGGACGCCCTTGCCGAGGTGGTCCTCGGGGCGGCCGCCGAAGACGGCGGCGAAGCGCCGGTTGGCGCGCTGGATCCGCAGGTCGGTGTCGATCAGCAGGAAGCCGAACGGGGACTGCCCGAAGATGGCCTGCGAGGCGGCCAGGTCGGCCTCGACCCCCTGGAGGGTGCGCACGTCGACCACCAGGCAGAGCGCGGCCCGCTCGCCCTCGCCGTTGCGGGTGGGCATGACGTGGATCTCGGCGAGCCCGTCGGCCCCCTCTCCGCCGTCCTCACCGGGTCGCCGGTAGGGGACGACACCGGTCCACTCGCGTCCGTCGAGGATCTCGGCCATCTTCCGGCGGCCCCGGTCGCGCAGGGTGGGCGGCACGAGGGTCTCCACCGGGTCGCGGCCGAGGACCAGCCGGGCGGGGATGCCCAGCAGCCGTTCGGCGCGCCGGCTCCACTGGTCGACCAGGCCGTCCGGGCCGAGCGAGAAGGAGGCGATGCGCAGAGCGTCGTAAAGAGATCCGGGCGGCCCGCTCTGCCACGTCCCGCCGACCTCGGGGGCCTCGTCTCCCGGGCCCTTCGGTGGTATCCCGCCCACGCGAACCGTCCCCTCCAGCACACCCACCCGGGCCGGTCACCTCGGGCGGCTGCCCGCAGTATCCAGCACCGCGCCGCCGTGCGACACCGTCCTTCACTCCCCCGGTCTCCTAACCACCCATATCCCGCCCGAACCGTGTGCACGTCGTGACGGCATGAGAGGTCTCGAGCCCCGACCGGCACGCTGCCCTCACCCGGGCACCGTCAGCTCGAACCACACCGTCTTCCCCCGGGGGCCGGGCCGTACACCCCACGCCCGCGCGCAGTACGCGAGCAGCACCAGCCCGCGCCGGTCTCCGGGGCGGCGATGCGCAGCTCGACCGGACCGCCCCTGCCGTGGCGCACGGCGTTGGTGACCAGCTCGCTGACGAGCAGGGCCACCGTGTCCCGCACGCCGTCCGGTCCCCACCGCGCCGGCCGCCCGGTCACCGCCGGCCTCGCCGCCGGGACCGTGCGGGGCGACGCCGGGAAGGTCCATGCGGCACGGTGCGTCCTGCGTACGTCGAGCACGTCGGCCGCCTCTCCGAGGACCGCGACGGCCTCTCCGGACGATCCCTGACATACGGAGTCATACCAGTACAGATGTGCGAGTACCGTGCGACGGATGAGATGTTCGGTGCGGGTACGCCGCGGCGGAGACGGCGGTGACACCGGCCTCCCGGGCCTTGCGCGCCGGAATGCGGGGTGGCGAAATGCGGGGTGGCGGGATGCGGGATGGCCGGGAGGCGGGATGGCCGGGAGGGGGCCGCTACGCCGGACGGTGGCCGAGCGCCCGGCGGACGGCGGGCACGTCCTGGTCCAGCCAGTCGACGTCCCAGATCTCCTCGGGTCCCAGCCAGCGCAGTTCGTCGTGGTCCTGCAGGGGTCGGGGGGCCGGGGAGCCGGGTTCCAGGGCGGCGGTCCACACCCGCAGGACGTAGGGCTCGCGCAACGGCCACTCGCCGGGGACCCGCCCGACGGCGCGCGCGTGGACGCCCAGTTCCTCGCGCAGTTCGCGCACCAGCGCCTCCTCGGGCGCCTCACCCTCCTCGACCTTCCCGCCGGGCAGCTCCCAGCGGCCCGCGAGTTCCGGGGGCGCACTACGGCGCGCGGCGAGCAGCCGGCCCTCGTCGAACAGGGCGGCTCCGACCACGGTGATGTGTACCGTCATGCGCCGGAGCATAAGGGGAGCGGGTCAGGTGGAGCTGGACGGGCTGGGGTGGCCCGCCGGGTCGGCGGAGCTGATCCGCTCGACCCAGTAGAGCTGCTTGTGGCCGCGCGCGTCGAGGGTGTCGGCGATCTTCTGGGCCTCGGCGCGCGTGGCGTACTGGCCCACCCGGTAGCGGTTGCCGTTGTCGTCCTGGCGGATGACCTGCCAGGGCAGAGTGATCGTCCCGTCGTTCATCGCGCCTCTCCGAGTGCCGGCCTCGTCGGTGAAACCGCTGTACGCATATGCCCGAGCGTACGCCCAACCTTCACGCAGCGAACACGACTTCGGACAAAGAGGCAGGCAACCGGCCATGCCGAGGGGGCGCACGCCCCCTTGCGGCGTGCGCCTGACCTTTACGCTCCTGTGCGACGGAACGACCCGCACTCCCCCAGGTCGTCCGAAATCCGACGCCCGTGACAGCCCGCCCACCGCTGCCGGTAAGGGAGTTACCTCGCGAGTTACCGCACCGGAAGGTGGTAGGAGACGCGGTACCGGTCGGCCGGGACCACCACGTCCGCCGTCTCGACGGGCCGCCCGGAGGCGAAGAACGTCCGCCGGATCACCAGCACCACATGGCCGGGCACCCCGCCGAGTTCGAGCAGTTCCTCGGCCAGCCCGGGGCGGGCCGACACCTCCTCGGTGACGTTGTCGACCACGACGTCGATCCCGGCCATCCGGTCGACCACACCCATCCCGCCCAGCGGGCCCTCCTCCGGAAGCATCACCGGCGTGCGCCCGGTGAGGGCCAGGGGCTCCCAGGAGGTGGAGAGCATCATCGGCTCCCCGGCCTCCCGGAACACGTACCGGGTGCGCATCACCCGGTCGCCCGGCTCGATCCGCAGACGTTCGGCGATGTCCGGCTCGGCCTGCGCCTGCTCGCTGCGGGACTCCCAGGTGCCGCGCGCCTTCTCGTCGGCCTGCTCCTGGCGGAACGGACTCGCGCCGCCCGCGGGGCGGTAGCCGGAGCGCGCGACGGGACGCGGCACGGGGCGCTCGCGGACGTAGGTCCCGGACCCCGAGCGGCCCTCGACGAGCCCCTCGGCCATCAGCACCTTGCGGGCCTCCAGCGCCACCGTGTCGGAGACGCCGTACTCCTCACGGATCCGGGCCTGTGAGGGGAGACGGGTGTGCGGCGGGAGCGAACCGTCGACGATCTTCCTCCGGAGATCACCCGCAACGCGTAGATACGCCGGCTGCTCACCGAATGTCACTGGCCGCTCCGCTTCGATCGGGCTGTACAGGCAGCCACAGACTGGCAACCGTGAGTTGCTGCACGCAAGCGAGGGCCAGCGTTTCACCCGATGTGATGAACCACGGTTGACCAGGCTCTGTGCGGGCAAATCCTGCCCAGCCCGGGGCCGCTTCAGTCCCGTGGGAACAGGGCCCTCACAGCGCCTCCGGCTGGGTGACCGAGCCGCCGTTCACCTGTGGCCGCTCCGTGGTGAGGCCCAGCCGCTCACGCAGCGGATACACGCTGGGCGTGCCGGTGCCCAGCCGGTTCGAGGCCTCCTCCCACCGGGTCGAGAAGGTCTCGGCGTCCTCGGCCAGGGAGAGCTCCCGCCAGGCCCCGGCGGCCCGCTCCACCTCCCCGGCGAGGGACCGGGCATAGGGGGCCGCGTCGGCGGGCCATCCCCGGGAGTCCAGCAGCCCGGCCATCTCCTCCAGTTCGTGCGCGACGTCGGCGGCCCACTCCGTGTTGCCGGGCAGGTCCTCCTCCGGGTACTCGGCCGGCACCAGGTTCAGCGCGGTGCTGAGTTCGCCCGCCTCGCCGAGGTAGGCGAGCTGGTCGATGTCGAAGGCGTCCGCCGTCCGCCGCAGGGAGCCCCGCAGCGGGTCCGCCCCCTGGTCGGGCCGGAACAGGCAGACGACCGACCGGGCGCCCGCGCGCCAGTCGTCCTCGAGCGGGTAGAAGTACGCGTAGGTGACGCCTCCGGGCAGCTCCCAGGGGTCCATGGCGTAGGAGGCCAGCTTCTCCAGGCACACCCTGGGGGCGGTCCGCGCCAGGCGGGCCTCACCGGGGTAGGGGCCCGGCCCGACCTCCAGCCCCCCGAACACCTCCGCCTCATGGGCCTGCGCGCAGGGGACCTCGGTGAACTCCGGGCCGGTGTCCCGGTACGCGTACTCGCGCCGGTCGTACCCGGGGAAGTCGGGCTCGGCGAGGCATCCGCCGTACCGGAGGAGCTGCCATTCGGCGGACGCCGCCGCCTTCCCGTCCCGGGGTCCGTCCCCCTGGACGAGGGCCACGGCCCCCGCACCGCCGAGGAGGAGGGCGAGGGCCCCCGCGGCGACGTACCGCCGCCGCCACCGCTTCGCGGCGGGCCGCGGGGGCGTGCCGGGGTCCGGGGAGGACGTGTCGGTGTCCGGGGAGGACGTGTCGGTGTCCGGGGAGGACGTGTCGGTGTCCGGGGAGGAAGGAGTGGGGTCCGGCGAGGAAGGGGTGGGGTCCCCGGTCATGGCGCTGCGCTCCTGGATCGTCGGTCTGATCAGGAGCGCATCGTAGGTACCGCCCCCCACCGCACACGCCTCGCCCCCGCCGCGGCGGACCACGACGGGGGCGGGCGGACGGCACGGCGGGATCAGAGAGCGCCGACGCCCGCGACGTACTCCTCGTCGTCGATGTCCGGGCGCTCGGTGGACAGGTCCAGCAGACCGCGGAGGGCGACGGCGCTCCCGGTCTCGTCGGTCAGCGCCAGTTCGGCCTCGCCCCACTGGAGGTAGAAGTCGTCGACGCCGTCGGCCGCCGCCAGCTTCTCCCACTCGCCCTGGGCGGCGTCGACCTCGTCCGCGAGCTTCCCGGCGAGCGGGGCCGCCTGCGGGTCCCAGTCGTGGGCGCGCATCGCCTCGGAGAAGCCGGTGAGCTCCTCGGCGACCTCGGCCGCCCACTCCTGGTGGCCCTCCAGGTCGTCCTCGACCATGTCGAACGGTATGCGGGCCAGCGCGGTGTTGACCTCACCGGCCGGCTCCAGGTAGGCCAGCTGCTCGGCGTCGAGGGAGTCCTTGTCCTGACGCAGCGGCACGGTCAGCGGATCGGGCTCGGTGAGGGAGGCGAAGACGCAGACGACGGTGCGGTCGTCCAGCAGCCTCCAGTTCTCCTCCATCGGGAAGAAGTACGTGTAGTACGCGTGCTGGGAGACCTTCCAGGAGTCGGGGCTGTAGGCGGTGACCTCCGCCGAGCACCGCTCGTCCGCGAGGTCGATCACCTCGTCCTCCCCCGGGAACTCGCCCTCCGGGAGGTCGAACCGCGCGTACGCCTCGCCGTCGTGGGGGCCGTCGCAGGAGACCTCCTCGATGTCCAGGACCTCGTACTGCTCCAGGCTGGAACTGTCGTCCGGCATGCCGGGCTCGTCGAAGCAGTCGCCCGGCTCGAGGCCGGCGGTGACGTTGGCCTCCCGGGCGCCCTCCTTGAAACCCTCGCTGAACTCCCGTCCGAAGTCCTTCCAGAACCCGGTGAACAGGGAGACGACGAGCAGGAGCGAGGACAGCGCGGACAGCACGATGCCGGCGATCGCCATGCCCTTGCCGCGCTGCCCCTTCTTCTTGATCTGGAAGAGGGCGATCACGCCGAAGACCACACCGAGCAGCGGGACGCAGCACACGATGCCGAAGACCAGGGCGGTGATGGCGAGGCCGTTGTACGAGGTCTGCGGACCCGGTCCGCCGTAGGGCCCGGGCGGCGGGCCGTAGGGGTACGCGCCCGCGCCCTGCGC
>NZ_JACADT010000288.1:0-6180 GCF_013421635.1 Streptomyces sp. UH6
ACCGACCTGGCCCGCGACGTCGCGCGCAGGCTCGGCACCGCCGTGCACGACGCGGTCACCGTCGGAGCGTCCGCGCCGCAGGAGGTGCTGTCGTCGGGACCCGACCAGGTGGCCGTCGCCTACCAGGAGGCCCGCCGCTGCCTGGACGCCCTCCGGCTCCTCGGGCGGACGGGTGACGGCGCGGCGGCCGAGGACTTCGGTTTCGTCGGCCTGCTCCTCGCGGGGGACCGGGACATCTCCGGCTTCGTCGGCCGCACGATCGGCGAGGTCGTCGACTACGACGAGCGGCGCGGCACCGACCTGGTGCGCACGCTCGACGCCTACTTCGCCTGCGGGATGAGCCCCGCCCGCACCAAGGACGAGCTCCACGTCCACGTCAACACGGTGGCGCAGCGGCTGGAGCGGGTGGGCCGCCTGCTCGGCGAGGACTGGCAGCGGCCCGACCGGGCCCTGGAGATCCAGCTCGCGCTGCGCCTCCAGCGCCTGACCTCGCCCTCGCGCGGCTGACCGGCGCCGTGCCCGGCTCCTGGACCCGCTCCGACGCGTCGAAGGCTCCGTACACCCTGGTGTACGGAGCCTTCACACGTGCGGGCCGGGGCGGCCGGTGCCGTCCCCGGCCGGGGATCACACCGCCTGCTCGCTCCTGGCCGCGCCGGCCGGGGTACCCGTGGGGGTGCTGGAGCCCTCGATGTCGTTCAGGTCCCGGTCGCGGGTCTCCTTGGCCACGGCCACCGCGATCAGCGTGACGACCGCCGCGGCGATCACGTACAGGGAGATCGGGGTCGAGGTGCCGTAGCTGGAGAGCAGCGCGGTCGCGATCAGCGGCGCCGGAGCGCCCGCGGCCACCGAGGCGAACTGGGCGCCGATGGAGGCGCCGGAGTAGCGCACCCGGGTCGAGAACAGCTCGGAGAAGAACGCGGCCTGCGGGGCGTACATGGCGCCGTGCAGGACCAGGCCCACCGTCACCGCGGTCAGCAGGGAGAGGAAGCCGCCCCTGTCGATCAGCCAGAAGAACGGGAACACCCACAGGCCGATGCCGGCCGCGCCGAGCATGTAGACCGGGCGCCGGCCCCAGCGGTCGGAGAGCGCGCCCCAGGCCGGCACCGCGCAGAAGTGGATCGCGGAGCCGACCAGCACCGCGTTCAGCGCGGTCTGCTTGGACATCTCGGCCGCCTCGACGGCGTACACCAGGATGAACGCGGTGATCACGTAGAAGGAGATGTTCTCCGCCATCCGCGCGCCCATCGCGATCAGGATGTCCTTCCAGTGGTGGCGGAAGACGGCGACCAGCGGAAGCTTCTCGGCGGCGCCCTCGGCCTTGCGGGCCTCGGCGGCGGCCAGCGCCTGCTTGAAGACGGGCGACTCGTCCACCGACAGGCGGATCCACAGGCCGACGACCACCAGCAGGCCGGAGAGCAGGAACGGTATGCGCCAGCCCCACGAGGTGAAGGCGCTCTCCGAGAGCGTGGCGGTCAGCAGCGCCAGCACGCCGGTGGCCAGCAGCTGACCGGCCGGGGCGCCGGTCTGCGGCCACGAGGCCCAGAAACCACGCCGCTTCGCATCGCCGTGCTCCGACACCAGCAGCACCGCGCCGCCCCACTCGCCGCCGAGGGCGAAGCCCTGCACCAGACGCAGCACCGTCAGCAGGACGGGGGCCAGACTGCCGATGGTGGCATGGGTCGGCAGCAGGCCGATGGCGAAGGTCGCGCCACCCATCATCAGCAGACTGATCACCAGCAGCTTCTTGCGGCCCAGCCGGTCTCCGTAGTGACCGAACACCAGGGCACCCAACGGGCGGGCCAGGAAGCCGACCGCGTAGGTGAGGAACGCCAGCAGCGTGCCCACCAGCGGGTCCTCGTCCGGGAAGAACAGGGTGTTGAACACCAGCGCGGCGGCCGAGCCGTAGAGGAAGAAGTCGTACCACTCGATGGTGGTGCCGATCAGGCTCGCGGCGACGATCTTCTTCAAGCTGTTCGGCGTCGGGGGCGCGGCTGCCGATGAAGCCATGGTGACCACTTCCAGATGTGGGATGGGACGTCTACGTGTCGGCACAACGTAGAAAGGCCCAGGTCAAGCGCACATGTGGTGGGACACCATAGTTTTAGCCGCAGGTGTGCGTTCCTCCACCATGACGGTGCGATCGTTCCTCGCCGGTGCCGTTGTGGGAGGCCGAAAATCGCCCCCGCGACCCCCTTGTTCGGCCTGCATCGCCCACAGGATTCCTCCCGATTTCCCTCCCGCGCCACTACCGCACCGCGCTGTGCGGGCATCCGTGCGTCAGTCGCGTCAAGAATGCTTCGGGTCAATACGTCGATACGGTCCGGTGAGCGCGATCCGCTTTCGGCGACCGGGCCCGGTCTGCGTCATCCACCTGCGACTTCCCGTAAGAATGCAAGCGCTTCGAAAAGTTTCGCCGGTTTTCCCGTCCGTGAGATATCGACGGTATGCGCGAAAGCGGGGTGTGGAGAGGGTAACCGACTGGTTGACACGGGATCGGCCGTGCTGCCACCATCATGCGTCGAAGCGCTTCGACAAGATCGGGTCGTTCGCCGCAGTCACCGCCCAAAGCTGCCTTTCACTAAGTCAATCGACATCAGCGACTCGCAAGGTGAATCAGCGCATGGTTGATGCAGGCAAGAAGATTTCCGTCATTGTTCCCACTTTCAATCGCGCGTCTCTGCTCATGGAGACATTACGAGGATTGGCTCGGCAGGATCTGGAGCGTTCCGAATTCGAGGTCATAGTCGTCGACGACGGATCGACGGACGAGACCGAGAAGGTCGTCGCCTCCTTCGCCCAGCGGCTGGACATCGGATACGTCTTCCAGGAGGACAAGGGTTTCCGGGTCGCCGCGGCCCGGAACGCAGGAGCGCGGTTGGCCGCGGGGCGCATCCTGGCCTTCCTCGACACCGGCGCCGTGGTCGGCCCCGGCCATCTGCGACACCACCTCGCGCTGCACGCCGACGAGTCCGAGCACCGGGCCGTGGTGGGGTACGCCTACGCCTATCGTCCCGAGGACCCCACGGCAGGCCTGGCACAGATGAGCGGCAGACTGCTGCCGGATCGGCTGTTGGGGGTCTACGCACACGACCCGTCGTTCTGGGACATCCGGCACGGCGCGTTCCTGCGCTGCGGCTGGGACCTCGGGGAGCTGGCCGTCCCCTGGATCCTTCTGTGGGCGACGAACTGCTCGGTGCGCGCCGACGACTACTGGGCCGTCGACGGGTTCGACGAGGACTTCCGGCAATGGGGCGTCGAGGACATGGAGCTGGGCCTCCGCCTCTTCCGGCACGGCGTCCGGTTCGTGGCCAGTCGCGAGGGGTGGGCCATTGAGACGCCTCACGACCGCGACGGGGACTCCAACGCGCAGGGCAACCGCCACAACATAGGGCAGTTGCTCGCCAAACACCGGGAACCGGTGACGGAGATCGGCTGGTCCCTCATCAACAGCGACCTGTACTGGCCCTGGGAGGACGACTACCGGTCGCTGCTCAGATGGACCGCCGAGGCACGGGGTATGCGGGGCCAGGAGGAGATCGCCTCGGCCGTGAGCGATCTCGGCGGTGAGGACCGGGTGGCCGTCATCGGCTGTGGCGGTGCGGTTCCCGACACCCTGCGCGGAGCGAAGCTGTTCGACTTCGATGCCGCCTTCCCGGCATCAGGGGACGGGACCGCGTGCCACGCCATCGGCCTGCGCACCCCGCTCCCGGACCACTCCGTGGACGTGGTGGTGCTGACGTCGAGACTGGCCGGCCTGTGGCCGCGATGGAACCTGGAGATCCTCGCGGAGGCACGGCGGATCGGCCGCGAGGTGCGGGCTCCGGGCCTGGAGCGGCTGTGAGGGCGCCGAGTCCGACGCTGGCCGTCCACGGCGGGCGTCCGGTGCGCGACGAGCGGTGCCCGTGGCCCGTCTGGCCCGTGGCGGCGCCCGGTGCGTCCGCCGCACTCGACGCCGTCCTGCACAGCGGTAGCTGGGCCCTCACGAGTCCCTACCGGGAGGAGCTCCAGGAGCGCCGGTTCGCGCGGAAGTTCGCCGACTACGTGGGAACGGAACACTGCGTGCCGACCGATCACGGATCGAGCGCCCTGGTGATCGCCCTCGAGTCGCTGGGCCTGCGGTACGCGGATCCGGTCCTGGTGCCGGCGCTCACCTGGGCCGCGAGTGCCACAGCGGTCCTGCGGGCGGGACTCGTGCCGGTTCTGGCCGACGTCGACCCGGCCACGGGATGTCTCGATCCGTCCGCGCTGGCGGGGGAGTCGGAGCTGGGCGCCGTGATCGCGGTGCACTGGGCGTGCAACATGGCGGACGTCCCGGCCATCAGCGCCGCCGCGTCGCCGCTGGGCGCGGCGGTCATCGAGGACGCCGCCCAGGCGCACGGCGCCCGATGGCAGGGGAGGCCCGCCGGATCGCTGGGCGTTGCCGGGTGCTTCAGCATGCAGCACTCCAAGGTGCTCACCTGCGGCGAGGGCGGGGCCGTGGTGACCGACGACGCGGAACGGGCCGGACTGCTCGAGGAACTGCGCGCGGACTCACGGCGCTACCGCGAGGATCCGGTGCGCGGCGAACTGCCGCTGAGGGAGAGCGCCACCACCATGGGGGCGAACTTCTGCCTGAGCGAGTTCGGGGCGGCCCTGCTGTGCGCGCAACTCGACGTCCTCGACGAGCAGCACACGATCCGCAACCGGAACTACGCGACCCTGGGCCGGTTGCTGGCCGATGTGCCCGGGGTCCGGCTGCTCACCCGCCGTCCCGCGCAGGACCGGCTCTCCCTGTACGAAGTTCCGCTGGTCTTCGACCCCTTGCCGCAGGACGGGACCAACGTCTGGGTGGCCACCGCCCTGACCGCGGAGACGGGCATGCGCGCCTACCCGCCGCGGCCGCCGCTGTCCCGCAGTCATCTGCTGGCCCCCTGGGCCAAGCCGACGCTGGCGCCCCTGGCGGAACGTTTCACCCAATGGAACGCGGGACGGAGGTTCGACGGTGCCGAGTACCTGTCGCACCACGCCGTCCTGCTGCACCACAGCGCCTTCCTGGGGACCGAGGAGGACATGTTCGACATGGCGGACGCCGTCAAGAAGATCACGCTGTACATTGCCGCCGGGCGGCCGGCATGACACAGGAACTGGTGGTGTCCCGGGGCGTCTCGGTGGTGGTGCCGACCCGCGGCCGGGTGGCGGTGACCGAGCGGATGCTGGCCAGCGTACGTGCGGCGGCCGAACGCTGCCCCGAGCCCGTCGAGATCGTCGTCGTGGACGACTCCGGCCCCGAGGACGCCGCACGCCACCGTGACCACTGCGCACGGCACGGCGCCCGTTACCTCCGCGGCCCCCGGCACGTCGGAGCCAAACGCAACCTCGGGGCACGGCACGCCACCCACGATCTCCTCCTGTTCATCGACTCCGACTGCCGCGCCTCACCCGATCTGCTGCGCAGACACGTCACCGCCATCCGCGCGGCGGACGACACCGACGGGCTCGCCGGTCCGACGGTCGTGGAGGAGAGCCCCACAGCCGTGTTCCGGATCATGCGCCGCTCCCACCTGCTCCACGGCGATCTGGAGAAGCCGGCGACCGGCGGCGAGCTGGAGTGGGCGACCACGTCCAACCTGCTGCTCCGCCGGACGGCCTTCGACGCGGTGGGGGGTTTCGTCGAGGAATCCCTGACCGTCGTCGCGGGCGAGGACGTCGACCTGGGGATCCGTCTCACCGGACAGGGCTTCACCCTGCGGGCCGAGCCGGGCGCCGAGGTCGTGCACGACCGGCTCAGCTCCGAATCACTGCGCAGTGTCTGGCGCAGGCTCTACGGGTACGGCAGATCGGAGCAGTGGCTCACCACGGTCCACCCCGACCGGCGCACGCCTCGCTGCAACCCGGCCGTCGTCCTGACGGCGGTGACCGTGGCGGCGCTGGCCGCCGCTCCGGCGACACGGGGGAGGAGCGGTGCGCTGATACCGGTGACGGCGGCGCTCGCCCTTGGGCTGCGAGCCCGTGCACGTCTGTCCGGAGGTGGCCCGCGCGCCGTCGCCGACTCCCTGGCCTGCGCGGCCCTGGAAGGCGCCTTCGATGTCGGTGCGATGGTCGCGGCGCTGCAACTGCGCCGGCCCGGGCTGCTGTTCACCGGCTTCCGGCCGACCCCGACCGGGGGGTCCCGTGTGTGAGGGGGGACCGCGCACCGGGTCG
>NZ_JACADT010000289.1:0-6168 GCF_013421635.1 Streptomyces sp. UH6
GGCGGCCGACGTGATCTTCCAGACCTCAGGACGCACTGTCATGAACACCCGGTGGATCGAAGGGCCGTCGGCACGGGATCATGGACGGGGGGCCGTGCTCCGCCATCCGCATCGCCTCCCTGCTGCGAACACACGCCTGGGCCGGTCCGCTGACACACCACCCGGCAATTATTGTCACAGGGCAACTGATCTGACGAGACCCCACGGAAAGCCGACACGAGATCGTCACAACCCGGCCGCTCCGCCGCTCATCCGTCGGCCCGCCTCCCGTGCCAGTCCAGACAGACGATCAGGGCGTCGTCGTCCGGCACCGACTTGCCGCGGTGGCCGGTCAGTTCCCGCAGGATCGCCCGCGGCACCTCGGCGGCCGGCAGCAGCCGGGTGGACTGGATGGCGCGGGACAGGGCCGTGTCCCCGTACGCCTCGCCCTTCGGTGACGCGACAGCGTGCACCCCGTCGCTGACGAAGACCAGACGGTCGCCGGGCTCGGCCTGGAAGTGCTGGGCCATGTAGTCGGTCTCCTCGAACATGCCCAACGGCAGCTGGGCGTCGAAGGTGACGTGCTCCACCGAGCCGTCCCGGAGCCGCAGCAGCTGCGGCGAGCCCGCGTCGACGACCCGGGCCCGGCCGGTGGCCAGGTCGAGGTCGAGCATCAGGACGGAGAGGTAGCAGCGCCCGCGGTAGTGGGCGTAGACCGCCTGGTCCGCCAGGGCCGCCTGGTCGGCGATGGGTATGTCGGCGCGCCGGGCGTTGCGCAGCGCGTTGATGGCCAGGCTGGTCAGCAGCGACGCCTCGATGCCCTCGCCCATGCCGTTGGTGACGTACAGCGTGAGACGGTCGGCGGTGGTGGACCAGTCGAAGTTGTCCCCGAAGATCGCGTACGCCGGCTCCAGCTGCGCCCCCAGCTCGAACTCCGGGCGCACGCAGGAGCGGCCCGGCAGCAGGTGCCACTGCATCTCGGCGGCCAGCGTGAGCCGGTCCTTGCGCCGCGCCTGCATGAACAGGTCGGTGTCACGCTCGGCCACCACCACCTCGTGCCCCAGCACCTCGGCGACCTCCACGAGCTCCCCTTCCCAACGGCGGACGGCGTCGCCGTCGGGCAGGGTCACGGTCAGCACCCCGAGCCGGTCGCCGCGCACGCTGACCGGCAGGTGCAGGCGGGCCCCGCCGTCGCGCCCCTCCTCGCGGTACGGCTGCTGCGAACCGAAGGCGCGGCCGGCCGGGCTGTTGTGCACGGACACCGGTTCCAGGGTGTGCGGCAGGACCGACACGGGCTGGAGCACGCTCACGCCGTAGTCCGCCATGTACAGCTCGACGTCCTGGGCGCCGTACTGCTCCTTCAGGACGGCGCGCGTGACGTCGAGCAGCGCGTGGGGGGCCGATCTTCGAAGAGCACGCTCAACGGCCACGAAACTTTGCATGGAGTAATTTTCACCAATCCTTCGCCGGACGAACGTACGTCCGCCACCATGAGACGGAGAACATGAGGCAGTCGCGTCGGTCGTTCCGGGTCACCCGGGGCCGGCGGGCCCGCCTAGTACGCTGACAGGCACCCCAGTCCCTGCGAGAGTGTGACCGTGACTGCCTTCCGCCGCTGCCCCGAGCCCGACGAGGTCGCACGTGTGACCACCACGGCCGCCGAGCTGCTGGAGGTCGTGTGGGGCCGCGCTTCGACGGCGCCCACCTCCGCGTCCCAGCTGCGCGTGCTGCACATCCTGGAGCACCACGACGGCATCAACCTGCGCACGCTCGCCGAGTCCCTGGCGTCCACGCCGCCCTCCACCAGCCGGCTCTGCGACCGGCTCCAGGCCGCCGGCTTCATCGAGCGCGTGACGAGCCCGGAGGACCGGCGCGAGGTGCGCCTGCACCTCAGCGGCCGCGGCCGCGTCTTCCTCGCCGACCTGCGGGCCCGCAGGGAGAAGGAGGTGCGGGAGGTGCTGGCGGACATGCCCGCCGCCAAGCGGATCGCCCTGCTCGAGGGGCTGGAGGCGTTCTGCGCCACCGCGGCGTCGCAGATACTCGGCGCGGCTCCGGACTCCTCCGACAGCCGGACCGCCTGACCCACCTCTCGCGGCACCGGCGCCGCCCTTCGGCGAGCGATCATCACGCGGAGCGGTCTCCGCCCACCGGAGCATTTCAGGTCCTTCCCCGCGCACGTCCGACACGGCTACTTTGTTGTCTGGCGGCTATTATTGTCAAACGGCAACTATGCCGCGGACAGCCCTTTCGTAGACCCTGATACCCCGTGATCGCCCTTTCTGTCATGAGATGTTCCCCTTGTCTCCGCGGAAGGGGACCGACGCGCGCCGCCCCCGCGCCGATGGCCTGGGCTTTCTTCTTCCCCGGACTCCCCGCGAACCACCCCGCCCCTCCGCCCCGCCCCTCCGCCCCGGGCGAAGGCCGGGCACGGCCCCGCGGAGGGTCGCGGCATCCCCTTCGCGGCCCTCCCCCGCCGCTTGCCGCGCCCCACGCGTCGAATGCGTCACGCGGTAACCTCCGTGTCCCGTGCAACCTTTGGCGGCACCGGGGAGTCATGTACATGAGAGTGGGGGAATTCCTGCGGCCGCGCGCCTCGCGCGTCCCTCCTGACCGTGGCCCGGCCGCCGCGCACCTCGTGCGGAGCGCGGCTTCGGCCCTTTCTCCCGCCTTTTCGACGCACCAAGGCGTCATCTACGTGAGGTAGGAGTTTTGAGACGTCGTACGACAGCACATGCCTATCGCCCGCTGAGCATGAAGCGCAGAGCCTGGATCACCCTGGGCGCCGTGCTCCTCGGCGGCGGTGGGGTGGCCACTTACGCGATGGCGGATCCGCCGGATGCCGCCCCGGCGGCCGAACAGGCACGGGACAAGCGCCCGGTCCGCGTCTACGACCTGGCGCTCCCCGGCAATAGCGCCAAGAAGGAACTGCCGCGCACGGAGACCCGGTTGTTCTCGATGCTCGGCGTGTCCTGGGACGCGGCCGAGCGGGAGCTCGACGGCACCGCCCAGGTCCGCACCCGCAGCGCGGAGACCGGCGAGTGGTCCGTCTGGAAGGACCTGGAGTTCCACAACTCCCCGCCGGAGGACCCGACCGCCGAGATGCGCGGCGCGTCCGAGCCGCTCTGGGTCGGCCCGGCCGACGGCGTCGAGGTGCAGGTGGTCCGCGAGGACGGCAGCACCTCCGCGATGCCCAAGGGCATGCAGGTCAACATGATCGACCCGGGCGTCGTCACCACCGCGGAGACGAAGTCCACGGACATCGAGCTGGAGCCGGCCGCCTTCGCCGCCGCGAGCGAGGAGACCACCGCGCCCGCGGTCGACGAGCCGACGCCCCCGGCCGAGGCGACGCCGCCCGCCGAGGAGACCACTCCGCCGGCCGAGGAGACGACACCGCCCGCCGAGGAGACGACTCCGCCGGCCGGGGGAACCACCTCGCCCGCCCCGGAGCCGACCGAGACGGTTCCGCCCAAGCCGGTCGCGCCGCCGTCCACGGTCACCCGGCCCCCGATCGTCAGCCGGGCGCAGTGGGGCGCGGACGAGTCGAAGGTGGAGGACCCGGCCGAGTACATCGAGAAGGTCGACGCCGTCTTCGTCCACCACACGGTCGGCTCGAACAGCTACAGCTGCGCGCAGTCCGCGTCCCTGGTCCGCGGCGTGATGGCGTACCACATCGAGACCAACGGGTGGAACGACCTCGGGTACAACTTCCTGGTCGACAAGTGCGGCCAGATCTTCGAGGGCCGCGGGGGCGGCGCCGACCTTCCGGTCATGGGCGCCCACACCTACGGCTTCAACGGCTACTCCACCGGCATCGCCTTCCTGGGCGACTTCGAGGGCGTGGACGGCCAGCCGGCCGGCAGGCCCAGCCGCGCCGCGCTGGAGTCGGCGGCCCGCCTCGCCGCGTGGAAGCTCGGCCAGTACGGCGGCGACCCCAAGGGCAAGGTCACGCTGGAGGCAGGCGGCGACACCGGCGTCTGGAAGAAGGGCGAGCTCGCCACCCTCAACGTGATCTCCGGTCACCGCGACGGCTACGCCACCGCGTGCCCCGGTGCCACCCTGTACGCGAAGCTCGGCGAGATCCGCCGGATCGCGGCGAGCCCGCTCGCCGACGCGGCGGTCCCGACCGCCGACTTCAACCGTGACGGCATCTCCGACCTGGTCGCGGGCGTGCCGCGCGCGTCGAGCTCCGCGGGCAGCCTGGTGGTCGTCCCCGGCTCCACGGACGGCCCCGACGGCACGCTGCGCAAGGTGATCACGCAGAGTTCCGAGGGTGTCGTCGGAGCCTCCGAGGCCGGCGACAACTGGGGCGCGTCGAGCGCCTGGGGTGACCTGGACGGCGACGGTTACGCCGACCTGGTGGTCGGCGTGCCGGGCGAGGACAACGGTGTGGGGACGGACGCGGGAGCACTCGTCGTGCTCCACGGGCCCTCGCTGACCCGTACCGCCACCGTGCGCGACCCCGTCGCGAAGGCGGGCGCCAAGATCGGCACGACCGTCGCGGTCGGCGACTTCGACGCCGACGGCACGGCGGACGTGTTCTCGGCCGGCACCGGCAACGGCGGGGCCTGGGGCGCCACCCTGTCCGGCAAGGGCACCCAGTCCGGCAAGCTCACCACCGCGACCGGCGCGGTGGGCTACCTGGACGCGGCGACCGGCGACTTCAACCGCGACGGTTACGCCGACGTGGCCCTCAACTACCGTGACCAGTCCGAGGTGGGCAGGGTCACCTGGTTCAAGGGCTCCGCGACCGGCCTGACGAAGGTCAGCGTCCTGTCCGTCAAGGGCGGCCGGTCCCTCGCGGTGGGTGACGTGAACGGCAACGGCTACGACGACATCGTCATCGGCCAGCCGTACACCGCGGAGTCCGGCGCCAAGGCGGGCGGCCAGGTCACCGTCGTCCCGGGCACCTCCACCGGGTTCACCACCACGGGCATGAAGACGGTCCACCAGGACACCTCCGGTGTCCCGGGCTCCGCCGAGAGCGGCGACGCCATGGGCTGGTCGGTGTCCGCGGGCGACTACAACCTGGACGGTTACGCCGACGTGCTCACGGGCGCGCCGCGCGAGGACATCACCCGCAGCGGCAACCGCGCCGACGCGGGCATGGTGTTCCTGCTGAAGGGCAGCTCCGCGGGCCTCACCGGCACCGGGGCCATCGGCTACACCCAGGACACCGCGGGCATCGCCGGCGCCACCGAGACGAACGACCGGTTCGGCTCGGCCGTGGTCCTCCAGGACCTGTCCGGTTGGGGCCGTGCGGACCTCGCCATCGGCGTCGAGGGCGAGGACTCCTACAACGGCACGATTCTGCAGCTGGACTCCGGCAGCTCCGGCGTCTCCACGTCGGGCGGCGTCTACTACGGCCGCACCGTCATGGGCACGCCCACCGGCGGCCACCTGGGCCAGACCCTCCAGCCGTGAACGAACGGGGTGGGGAAGCGTCCGTCGCGGCGTTTCCCCACCCCGTCCCGTTTATTCCTGCTGTCGTATAAATTTCCGGTGCGACATTTCTTCGCCAGTGGCCCGCCACTTTGCGGGAAGCCTGTGCTACGGTTGGCAGCAGTTGCAGTTTTGGTTACCAGAGACTTCTTGAGTGCTCTCAGACGACCTTTACGTCGCCGGGAGCACTCTTTTTTATTTCCGGAAATTGCCAGAGCAGCGACTCCGGGGCCACGAGGTGTGGTTCCGGAAACTGCCCACAGGGAGATTCACATGGCATCCGGCACCGTTAAGTGGTTCAACGCGGAAAAGGGCTTCGGTTTCATCGAGCAGGACGGCGGCGGCGCCGACGTCTTCGCCCACTACTCGAACATCAACTCCTCCGGCTTCCGTGAGCTGCAGGAGGGCCAGCGCGTGAACTTCGACGTCACGCAGGGCCAGAAGGGCCCGCAGGCGGAGAACATCACCCCCGCCTGACGCGTACCGCGCACCGCGCACCACGCATCACAGGGCCGGGCCCGCACTCCTCGTGAGTGCGGGCCCGGCCTTTCGCGTGTCACGGCCGGGACTTGCGCACCCTCCGGAACACGGGGGAACTTGTGGCCATGCGCATGGTTGTGACCGGGGCCACCGGAAGTCTGGGCACGCGGGTGATCGAGGATCTGCTGGAACGGGTCCCGGCGGACCGCGTGCTCGCGGTGGTGCCGAGCGGCCGGGCGGGCGCGGCGCTCGCCGCGCGGGGCGTACGGC
>NZ_JACADT010000029.1:0-19152 GCF_013421635.1 Streptomyces sp. UH6
AGGCCGAAACCGGACGCGACGGTCCGCGGCAGACTCCGCCATGTGAGCGCCGTGGCGGCCACGGTCGCGCCCGCGATCACCAGCGGCACGCAGCGCGCCAGCCGCAGATGCCGGTCGGGAATGCCCTCCAGCACGTCTCGCCCCATGTCGTCGGGACGGATGAGACCCAGCCGTACGGCCACCGCCCCCAGATTGAGGCTCCAGCCCAGCCCGAACAGACGGGGCACGATCAATCTCGGGTCGGCAGGATCCCAGACACGCGAACGGACCTCGGCGTTCACCGGCCCACGCGTCTCGACCGGGAGCCCGAGGATCCTCCACCGGGCCTCGCCCGCCGGGTGTTCCTCCGACAGCGCCTCCAGGAGCTGCGCCGCGTACTCCGCCGGGCTGCCGAGGACCGCGGCGGGATCAAGGCCGGCCTCCCGGAACTCGTCGAGCTGTGCCTCCAGTGCGACCAGCACACGGCGGCGGTCGGCCGCGGGAAGCCGGCCCAGCTGCTCGCGCACCGCGTGCAGGTAGGTGCGGGTCATCGCTCTCCTCCTCGAAGGATCTCGGAAATCGCCTGGCTCATCTCGGCCCACGCCTCGGCGCCCTCCCGGAGGGAAGCGCTGCCCTCGGGAGTGAGCCGGTAGTACTTACGCGGTGGCCCTCCTGCGGACTCCACCCACCGGGTGACCACCAGCCCGGCCTTGTCGAGCCGGGCGAGCAGCGGATACACCGTCCCCGGTGACGCGGCGAGCGCAGGGTGCGCGTCGAGTCGCCCGATGATCTCGATCGCGTAGCACTCCTCGCGGTCCAGCACGGCGAGGATCGCGAGTTCGAGCACCCCTTTACGCAGCTGGCGGGCACGATCACTTGTTGGCATGACAAGCATCCTTGCATTACATAGTACCTGCCGCCAAGTCGCGCCTGAAGCCGCTGGGCCGCGGCGCGCGCAGCGGGGCTTCCCCCGCGCCAATGACCTGCTGCCGCTGGCACGGGCGGCGGCCAGGAGCGGCGAGGGCTCGTTCGGGCCGCAGCCCCGTGCCGCTTCACAAGGCGCGAGGGACGAGTAGGAAGTCCCTGACAGGCGGACGGGAACCGGACGCCGGCCCCTGGCGTGGATTATGTGGGCCCGTCGGAAGCCCGGTTTCCGTCGGGGCCTTCTCCCGGCCGAGGGAGTTGCCAGGTGTTCAGCAGTACGACAGCCGTGCCGGACAGGGAGGCTCGGGGGAGACTCAGAATCTGGAAGGTGCTGGTTCGCGTCCTTCTCTGCGTCGTCCTGTATCCGTTCATCGGTGCAGTGGCGTGGGTGGGGATCATCGAGAGTCTCGGGGTCCCTCTGACGTCGCCGTCGGAACTCGAGGCGGCCCGGATATCGATCACGATCACGGGCGTGCCTTCTGTGCTCCTGATGGTCGTCGCCGGGCTTGCCCATAAGCGGATGAATGACGCTCGGTTCCGGGCGATCCTGACGGTTCCGATGCTCATGTGCGGGTTCCTGTACATCGGCGCCAGCACGGGAGAGGTCTTCCAGCTCGGGATGCTGGCGCAACTCGTTTATGTGTGGGTGGCGCCCGTTCGGCTGATCCGCGAGTCCGACCGGGTGGCCAGCTCTTGAGTCGACGGGCCGAAAACTCCCGGCGAGCGGGACCGCGGCGTCAGGGCTGGGCGAGTTCCGGAGGCGGGCGGTTGGTGGGGCCATGACCGGTTGGGTTGCAGAGCAGAGCAGGCACGGGCTTCGTGATCATTGGGGTGTCGAAGCTCAACGAGCATGAGGTGGCCCATGCCTGCCGCTGCGTCTTCTCCCATCCCGCCGGTGCTTGCGAAGCTGGGTCCTCTGGATGCCGGGCAAGTCGCTGACCTGTGGACTTTTCTAGAAGGGGTGCCCGACCCGCGGGCCAGGCGGGGCAGCTGGTACTCGCTGACCGCGATCCTCCTCGTCTGTGCCTGTGCGGCCGTGTCCGGAGCGAGGAGTGTGGATGAGATCGCCGAGTGGGCGGCACGGGCCTCGGACACCGTGCTGACGGCCGTCGGAGTCCCACACGGCATCCGCTCCGGTGGCGCCGTGCCCCCTCGCGGACCACGATCGGCCGCGTGCTCGCGGCCGTCGACGGTGACGCCCTGGATCAGGCGGTCGGCGCCTACCTCACCACCCGGAACACCGCAGGAACAGCCTCGGGGAAACGGCAGGTGATCGCCGTCGACGGCAAGTCGCTGAGAGGATCAGCCCGCCTGTCCGCCGGCCGCAGACATCTGCTTTCCGCCGTCACTCACCACCGGGCCCTGACCCTCGCCCAGGCCGAGGTCGGAACCAAGACGAACGAGACCGCGCACTTCCAGCCCCTGCTCGAACCGCTCGACCTGAACGGAGCACTCGTCACCTTCGACGCCCTGCACTCGGTCCAGGCGAACGTCACCTGGCTGGTCGAGACGAAAAACGCCCACTACATCGCCATGATCAAGCGGGACCAGCCGACCGCCTACCGGCAACTCGCCGCCCTGCCTTGGCCGGACATCGCCGTCCAGCACACCGCTTACTCGGCCGGACACGGCCGCCGGGAGCCCCGCTCGATCAAGACCTGCGGCATTGCTGACGCACTCGGCGGGATCGCCTTCTCCCACGGCCGCCTCGCCCTCCGTGTCCACCGGCGCCGCAATCAGACCGGCGGGTGCGAGAGCCGCGAGAGCGTCTACGCCGTCACCAGTCTCGACGCTAACCACATCACCCCGGCTGAACTCGCCGCCGCCGTCCGCGGCCACTGGGCCGTCGAGGCCCTGCACTACGTGAGAGACGTGACCTACGCCGAGGACGCTTCCATCTTCCACACCGGCACCGCACCCCGCGCCATGGCCACCTTCCGCAACCTCGCCGTCGGCCTGCTCAAGACTCTCGGAGCCGTCAACAACGCCAAGACCACTCGGGCAATCCGCGACCAACCCGAACGAGCCCTCCCGCTGCGGGGCATCACGAACAACCCAGACGCTCAGGGAACTTGGTCAAGCCCTGCCCGCACGGCCCGCCCGGAGACCCGACCGAGGTACTTCTCACGTACACCGGCGACCCGGTACCCCAGCCGCCGCAGAGGACAGGCACCTCAGGTGCCGTGCCTCCGCGGCGGACCCATGGTCCGGCCCTCCTGCTCCAGCATGGCTTTACAGCGAGCGGCCAAGGTGCACCGCTCAATGCGGTACGGAGCGGTGCTGCCAGTGCGCACCGAGCAGAGTTGAACATGTTCAATTTTCGTGGCAGCGTAAGCGCTAGACGATCTGGTGTGCGAAGCAGCCAGGGTTTGACGTACGCAAGGGGGAGTCATGCGTGATGAACGAGGGCGCGTCGCTGCGGGGTTGCGTGGAGTGGTCTTGGCGGTCGCGGTGTTGACGCTGGCCACGGGGTGCATGTGGCTGCCACAGACACTGGCTCGGGCCGACATCGTAGGCACCTGGACCGAGGGCGATACCGGGACCGTGCTCTTCAAGGACGACGGCACCGTCGTCGTCACCAACCTTGCCGAGTTCAACAACGACGGCGACAAGGTGTCGGAGTGCAGCGGCACCGGCGAGTGGGGCGCGTATCCCGACGACAAGGAAGCGGAGCAGGTGTGGACCACCGTCTGTGACGGCAACCCGTGGGAATTCGGCGGCTCGCAGGCGGATCCGCAGATGCGGCGCAGCGTGGGAGATCCTGATAACGGGGACGCCCAAACCCTCAGCCGCGAGTAGCGGAAGCCGCCCGGCGCGTCCAGCCCGCCATCCAGGCGCACCCAGAGGTGGCCGCGAAGATGATCGCAGCCAGCACCTCCCGATCCCCATGCCGACGCCGGCCACCGCCCTGAGAACGTTCCGGCGCCGGCGGTAGCACGCGTTGGCACAACTCCAGGTCGGCGCCTCCGGTCAGCTGATGGAAGAAGTGCAGGTGGCGTCGCCGAGGAAGGCCCAGGTGGCGCCGACGCAACACCCCCGGCACACGACAGCCACCGCGCGACGACACCCGTGACCACCGCACCACCCCGGTCACTCAGATGGACAAGGTCCACGAACAGCCGGAGCCCGTTGTCGCGGGCAACCTGCAGAGTCGGCGCGTCTGTACGCCGAGCTGGCCCAATGCGCCGGCGAAAGCTCACCAGGTGAGTAGGTGGAGCGAGTTCGTGCGTGACTTCCGCCGCAGCGCCGGCCCGGATCACCGCCGATGCCCAGGTGGCGGCCGCACGCGCCCTCGCCGCAGGAATGTCCTCTGAAGAGATCAGTGAGCTGACCGACTTCCCGATCGACATCATCGAGCAGTGACGGGAAAGCTAGGTCGGACGCCGTGGCGCGGGGCGGATCAGCAGAGCATCTCTGACGGATATGCAGCCGGCCCCGGTCTCAGGTGGCTCGATGGCCGCTCTACCTGCCCGGACATGCCCGGCAAGGGCTGTGCACCAACCGCCCTGACCAGCTAGTCAGCCGCCCTCGCTCAGCTGGGAACCTCACTCCCGAGATCCGGCAAGGTCCTATTTACTATATAATGCCAATATTGTTCCATGAACGGTCTCGAAATTGTCCCGCTGCGGCTGACCCATGTGGACGCCGTGCTTGACCTGGGCCGCCGGGTGTTCGACGTGGCGGCTATGCCCTATACCTCCTGGTCTCTGTCGAGTGTGGCGGCCCACTGGGATGCCCAACCGGATGCCTGTTGGGTCGCCACCGACGACACGGGCCTGCTTGGCTTCGTCCTCGGCTCACTCTCCTACGACAGACGGGAGGACTGGGGTTACCTGGAATGGATCGCACTGGAGGAACGGGCCCGGGGCAGAGGGGTCGCGAGCGCTCTGGTGGAGCACTGCTGCGACGCACTGTTCACCGCGGGCGCCTCGCGTGTCATCACCGACGTGGAGAGCGGCAACGAGGCGTCCGCGGCGATGATGCGGCGCAACGGCTTCACGGAGGGCGTCACGGTGAGCCTGCTGGTACGGCCGAATCCGCACGTGCAGCCGGCCTCCGGCCAGCACCCCGCTCAGGACCCGGCCAGGGCCAGCCTGCGTCGCGTCGCCAGGGGCTCGCGGACACCCTGATCCTCTCGGCTTTGGACGTTCCAGCCAGCCGAGGCGCGAGATCGGTCGTCCTGCTCCGCCTGACAGTCGGGCGAAGCAGGACGGCAACCCTCCTCGGGTCAGTTCTCGTCGCCGCCCATACCGCTGACGAAGATCATCTGACCAACCAGGCCTCAGGACGGTTTCCGCGACGCCGACTACTTGCCTGGGGAGCGTCGCGGGTGACCTGGGGGTGGCGCGGAACTCTCCGTCCCAGCCGGAGGGCAGCCGGAGCCGGCGTCACTCACCTCGAACAGGGCTCGCCGGACGTCGGCGTCTCGGGTGGTGACGGTGAGCCCATGACGCAGGCCCAGGCGCCGGACCCACCGATGCGTGCGCCCCGGCAGAGGCGTGCGACTGGCCGTCACTTCGGGATCTCGCGGCATTCCCGGGGCTGGAGCCTGTACGCCCCCGACACCGGCCGCTGGTTGTGAAAGCTCGCGCCCCGTGTGCACCGAATGTGCATTCCCGGCTTGTTCACACCCTTCTTCACCCATAAGGCCGCCGCTACTTTGATGGGCCCTGCCGTCCCCGGCCGCTTCCCAGCGTGCTCGTGCTGCGGGCACCCATCTCCGCGGAGGACCCACATGTCCCGTTCCAGGCGCCCCCACACCACCGCACGGCCGCACGGCCGCACGCGCCTGTGGTCCCGGCTTGCCGCTCTCTTCGCGACCGTAGGCATCATGGTCGCCGCGTTCGTCTTCGCCCCTCCGGCCGGCGCATCCTCACAAGGCCTTCTCGATCTGACATGCACCGTGCCCAGCAGCGAGGCCACCACCTACAACCCGCCCCTGACGCTGACCCCGCAGGACGTCACCTTCTCCTCCACTGTCCAGTACGGACCGTGCGTTTCCCTCAGCCGCCCCGACATCGACTCCGGCTCCCGGTCGCTGCAGGTCCTCACCCCTGACCGGTCCTGCCTGACCCTGCTGGAGACCGCGGTGTCCACCTTCACCATCACCTGGAACACCGGAGAGACCAGCACGATCTCCGGGTCACGGACCGCCACCGTGGTCGGCGCGGCCTTGGTGGTCACCATCACCGGCAACGTCACCTCCGGAGTGTTCGCCGGGGACAGCGTCATACAGACCAGCATCGGCCCCGCCACCGACATCCTCGCCTGCACTCTCGGCCTCGGCACCGTCGACAGCGTCTATTCCACCGTCACCCTGGAAATCACCTCCCTCTGACACCGCAACGCGGCCTCCCCGGCGCACCACTGCCGCGGCACGCAAAGGCCACGGCCGACGCCGGTGACTGGAGGGAGGCCGCCGCGCTCGTCGGCAAGGAGCAGGCCATCCGGCAGACCCTGCGCGAGACCTCGCCCCTCGGCTACCGCATGGAGGCCCCGGAAGCATCGAAGCGGTAGCCGATGCGCATCATCAGCGCGCCTCGGTCGACGAGTAGCCGGCCAGCGCACCACCTGCACCGCGCCTCGCTGCCCGAGCCCAGTGCTCGGGCAGTGGGGCTTCTTGCGTTTCTGGAGCCGGGCCGCGATGTCGGCTGCGGGGGTTCGGTGGCGTGCGGGGGAAGCGCAGCGGGGCGGGGGTCGACTGCTCAGTTGGTTGCCCTATGTGGCGAGTCGGCTACTTAGGGTATAGAAACGTCGCGACGTCTATCACTGTGAAAGGCACTGTCCATGGCTGATGAGTCTGTCCAGGCCACCCTGCACACGTCACAAGGGGACATCCTGCTGAGGCTGTTCCCGTCCCACGCCCCGAAGACCGTGCAGAACTTCGTGGAGCTGGCGAAGGGCAGCAAGCAGTACACGGGAAGGAACTCCAAGGGTGAGAGCGCCGGGCCCTATTACGACGGATCGATCTTCCACCGCGTGATCAACGACTTCATGATCCAAGGCGGCGACCCCACGGGCACGGGACGGGGCGGCCCCGGCTACAACTTCGCCGATGAGATCCATCCGGACCTGAAGTTCGACAAGCCGTACCGGCTGGCCATGGCCAATCCCGGCCGCCCCCACCTCAACGGGTCGCAGTTCTTCATCACCGTCGCGCCCACGACGTGGCTCGACAACAAACACACCATCTTCGGCGAAGTGGCCGACGCGTCCTCCATCGAGGTCGTGGACGACATCTCGCGCGCACGTACCGGACCCAACGACAAACCCATCGAGGACATCGTGGTCGAGCGCGTCACCATCGAGGGCAGCTAGGCACTTTCGTCACGGACGCTTCAGTCGTCTGCGGGCACTCGGTGGACCCGACTGACCCGCACGTGTCCCCCGGTCCGGTCCACCTCCACCGCGTAACCGGCCTGGGTGAGGATCTCCTGGAGGGCTCGCCGCAGAGCGGTGCGGATGCCCTCGTAGGAGGCATCCGTTCTGCCGGCGGGGTCCAGCTCGTCCGCCGGCACCCAGCTCACGATCACCACGTCCTGCTCCCGGCCGACCCTTAAGCCCGTCGCCTGCCCGGTGCTTGCCGACGCTATGTCGAAGCCGGCGCGGGTCAGCGTCTGGCACACATCGGCAAACAGTGCCTGCAGAACTCCTTCATCATTCACGCACGGAACCTACACAATCGATTCTCAGGAGCCGCAGGCAGGGCCGAAGCTCCCTCCCCGCCAGACAGCCCCGCTGCCCCGAGTCCAGTGCTCGGGCAGTGGGGCTTTTTCGTTTCCGGGGACCTCAGAGGAAGCCGCCTGCGGCAGCACGGACTTTGGAGCCCGTAAGACGCTGGGAAGCGCGGAAGGCCGAGGTGCGGCATCCGGGGGTGCCACCCCCCTCCGTCGCTCTGCGAAAGACTCCAGTGACAGAGAGTGTGCGAGGATCGGGGTATGGAAACCCCGAACGTCTTCTTCGACATCTCTGTCGGTGGGCAGCCCCAGCCGCGGGTCGTGTTCAAGCTGTACGACGATGTCGTGCCCAAGACCGCCCGGAACTTCCGTGAGCTCGCAACGGGGCAACACGGCTTCGGCTACAAGGGCAGCGGCTTCCACCGGATCATCCCGCAGTTCATGCTCCAGGGCGGCGACTTCACCCGTCACAACGGCACCGGCGGCAAGAGCATCTACGGTCCGAAGTTCGAGGACGAGAACTTCACCCTGAAGCACACGAAGCCCGGCCTGCTGTCCATGGCGAACGCCGGCAAGAACACCAACGGTTCCCAGTTCTTCATCACCACTGTCGTGACGTCCTGGCTGGACGGGGCCCATGTCGTCTTCGGTGAGGTCATCGAAGGGATGGATGCGGTGAAGGCGGCCGAAGCCGTTGGTACCGCCAGTGGTACGCCCACGAGTCCGGTCAGGATCAATAATTGCGGCACTGTGTAGGAGAGGCCCTGCTATCGCCCGTCTCCGACGCTCACCAGGCGCCTGCGGCCTTGACCCACACACCTCGAGCCCCGTCGGCCTTCCCTGCGGCTGACGGGGCATTTTCGTCCTGGGGCCGAGCCGCACTGTCGGCTGCAGCGGCTCGGTAGTGACCGTGGACAGCGCAGCGGGGCGGGGGGAGCTCCGCCGCGACGGAGGTCGGCTAGTCGTCTGCGGGCAGTCAGGGGGCTCGTTTGACCCGCCGTGCGGGGCACGGCCGGGAGGGCGCCAGATGGCGTGGGTGACCGAGATCAGCGCCGACGAGCAGGTGGACTACCGGCTCGGTCGGCAGGCCGGATGCGGCGTCGCCGACGATGCCGGCACCCACCTGGAGACCGACGAGGACCGTCCGGTCGACTACCGCTTGGAGAGCGCGGACGGCGTCCTCGTGTGGATCGGCTCCGGCCTTGAGGACGTCGGCCTGACCGCCGGCGCGGCCCTCACCGCCGAGGGCGGGGCCGCGGCCCGGCGGCTCATGAAGGGCTGTCACCCGCTGACCGGCGCCCGGCTCATCACCGGGCGCACTCGCTCCGCGCCGACGAGAAGGCGACGCTCACCGTGGCGCCGCTCCTGCGCGCCATCGAGGCCGCGGCCCCCGAACGCGGCGTCGAGCCGGAGGGCCTCCTGCAGGGAGCCAAAGCAGCTCACCAAGCTGTAGCAGCAGCGCGTGGTCGTGAACAAGGGCGAGGCCCAGCGCCTTTCACGTCGAGACCGTGCACAAGCTCGCCCGGGCCGTCGGCGTCGACCTCGCCGCCGTCTACGGCGAGAGCGAGCTGGCGTCCGCTTGGGAGCACAAGGACCTCCGCGTCGACGGCCGGGTGCGCGGCTTGGACCTGGTCCTGGACCTCCCTAAGAGGTCCTAACAGAAGCTGCTGATGGTGTGACCATCGGTTCAGATGCTCGTTGGTCCGTCCGTGGGGAAGAGGAACTCGCGTCCGTGGATCGTGTCGGACGAACTGTGGTCACTGATCGAGCCGTTGTTGCCGGAGCCGGGTCCGAAGCTGGTCGCTGGGCGGCCGAGGGTTCCTGACCGGCAGGCGTTGTGCGGGATCCTGTGCGTCCTGCACACCGGCATCCAGTGGGAGTACCTGCCCCAGGAGCTCGGCTTCGGCTCCGGCATGACGTGCTGGCGACGGCTGGCGGCCTGGAACGAGGCCGGCGTATGGGAACGGCTCCACGTCCTCCTGCTGCAGAAGCTGCGGGCGGCGAAGCAGCTCGACTGGTCCCGGGCGGTGATCGACTCCAGCCACGTGCGGGCCGCTCGGCGAGGCCCAAAAGCGGCCCCAGCCCGGTCGACCGCGCACGGCCGGGCAGCAAGCACCACGTCCTCGTCGACGGACAGGGCATCCCGCTCGCAGTGTCGCTGACCGGCGGAAACCGCAACGACGTCACGCAACTGCTCCCCCTCCTCGCCAAGGTCCCGTCCGTCGCGGGCCTGGTCGGGCGGCCGCGTCGGCGGCCCGACGTGGTGCTCGGTGACCGTGGCTACGACCACGACAAGTACCGCCGACTTGTCTGGGCCCTAGGCATCAAACCCGTGATCGCCCGCCGCGGTGTCGCACACGGCTCCGGTCTCGGAGTGCACCGGTGGGTCGTCGAGCGCACCATCGCCTGGTTCCACGGCTTCCGGCGCCTACGCATCCGCTGGGAACGACGCGATGACATCCACGAAGCCTTCCTCGGCCTCGCGACCTGCCTCATCACCCACCGCCACGTCCAACGCCTTTGTTAGGACCTCTAAGTCCGACAGCCTGCTGGCGAACCTCGCCGACTCCGAGCACGGTCGCGGCCTGGGCGCGGGTGAGGCTCCCCGCCCCGCGACCTGGAGGCTGTGGGGCGGCGAGTGCAGGAGATGCGCAGGTCGCGAGAACATCAAGGACACGTCGAGCGACACACCCGACCTACTCGTCGTGGTGCGAGACGCTTCGCTGCTCGACGAGGGTGTACTTGAAGGCCGCCGGCGCCAACAAGGTCACCAAGATTGCCTCCTCCGTCCACGTCGACCTCGGCACCGACGCGGAAGCCTTCGCCGAGGAAATCCTTGAGAGGCAATCCTAGAAGTGTGACCAGAACGCCCGGCGCTTCCCAGGGGTCCTTCCCAACCGGGCAGGGGCCCTTGCCGCATCCCCGGCCCCCGAGGACATGCTCCACACCGTGTTGCGGCGTCGCGCGGGCGGCGAGTCTGTCGAGCAGATTCAGCCCGACCTGATCACCGCAAGGGACAGAAGCCCGTCCGTCGCGAGCATGGCCGGCGAAGTGCCCGGAATGCGCCCCGCGCACCCTGACCTGGCGTCCTCTGATCACAGAGAGCCACTTGTCACTTCGCCGTAGCTTCGGGAGGACCGGGCCGTGGACGTGGGTCAGGGACCTGAGGCCGGAGGAGACGTGAGCGGACGCCGCGGCTGACCCGCCGCCCAGGCGTCGATGAGTCCGTCGGCGGGCGCGGTCGGGTTCCTGGAATTTCTGGACCCCCCAACGCGGGCGCGCGCGTAACGCGGACGAACCCGAACAGGTCGCCGGACTTGTGCTCAACTTGCGCAGGTCCACGCGCGGGCGCGGGTAACGAGCGAGAGGCCGCCGTGTTCACCAAACGGTCGTTGGACGAACGCAGCCCGGCGGTCCGCGGCCGCCAGCAGAACGCCGTGCCCGGATGTTCATCAAGCCGTTCAGGCTGCCCCAGCCAGGGCGCGGCCAGTGACGGCGTGGGGCACCTGTTTCACGGTGCCTGAGCAGTGGAAGGGCTGAGCGGTACTTCTTCGCTCCTTGGAGGACTTCGTGCCAGAAGATTTCGAAGACGTCCCTGAGCTGGACGACGAGACCGTCGACGAGACCGTCGACGAGACCGGGATTGACCCTAAGGACATCGCATTGGTCATGGCGCAGACTGGGACGTCAAGAGCGAAGGCGGTCAGGGCCTTGAAAGAGAGCGGCGGCGACCTCATCAACGCGATCATGGCGGCCAGCGAATAGTCGCGAGCCGCGCCGCACCCGACCAAGGGAGCAACTGTCCGGCGCGGCCGAGGCCACACCTGTGCGTCCCCACTGTGCACCGCCAGCTCCTCACTCGCTCCCCGCCACCCGACAGTGCCCAGGACGTCGACCATCCCCCGCTCGGACCGACCGGCCAGTGATCGTTCTCAGCGCCACCGGCTGGACATCTGAGCCCCGCGGCCGGATGAGCTCACTCTTCCTCACCTTTGGCTCTTGATAAGCCCGCCTCTGGAGCCAGAGGTGAGGAAGCGTCACATGGACCGCCGCCACCCTGTCCCCGATCGCCCCCGCTCCGCCCGCGCCCTCGCCAGGACGACGTCGTCGACGCCGAACTCGTGGAGGACAGCGCCGCCGCGGTGGCCGTTCCGGCGGGCCGGGACCGGGAGCTGTCCGCCGAGACCGCCGCCGCCATCGAGGCGAGCGTCGCCGCGTCCACCCGCCGTGCCTACGCCGCCGACCGCCGGGCTTTCGCCACCTGGTGCACCGAGCAGGACCGCACGACGGTGCCGGCGTCCGGGAGACCATGGCCGAGTGGGTCAGGCACCTGACCGTCACCCCCAGCCCCCGCACGGGCCGCCCGGCCGGGCCGTCGACCATCGAGCGCGCCCTGGCGGCCGTCACCACCTGGCACCAGGAGCAAGGGCGGCCGAAGCCGACCATGCGCGGCGCCCCCGCCGTCTTCAACGCCTACAAGGACCACCTCGCCGAGACGAAGGCCGCGGCCGCGCAGCCGAAGCAGGCGACCGCGGCGCTCCCGAAGCAGATCCGGGTCATGCTCACCGGCGTCGACCGCGCCACCCTCGCCGGAAAGCGCAACGCCGCCGGACACGACCCACTGGAGATCGCCCGCTCCGGCGGCTGGGTCGACGGCTCTCGCGTCCATCGAAATCGGCACCGACTCCTGCCGGCCGGCAAC
Organism: Streptomyces sp. UH6; assembly: GCF_013421635.1. Lineage (NCBI taxonomy): Bacteria > Bacillati > Actinomycetota > Actinomycetes > Kitasatosporales > Streptomycetaceae > Streptomyces > Streptomyces sp. UH6. The sequence goes on from NZ_JACADT010000029.1 coordinate 12,283, forward strand.
CACCCGTGCACGCGCTGAACAGCAGCCGTCCAGCTGAGCCGCCCCTGAGGACTTGATCTCTGTCGCCGACGAGTTCTAGGGTCGGTCGACCCAACGTCTTCCTCCTGGAAGTGTTCATGCCTCGCCGGTCACCGGGCGAGATCAGGACGCAGCTCCCGCAACGACGAACGCACCATGGGCGGGCACCCGTGATCCGCGGACTGTCCGCCTCGGCAAACAGGCAGATCGCCGCCTTCGAACGAAGCCACGGCCTCCCCGCGGGCGAAGTCGCACACTCCTTCCGCCGCTGGAATGCGTCTGTCCGCCAGCCACGTGGAGATCTCGAGGCGTTCCACGAACGCGATGACACAGACCTCCGCCATGGCGACTACCACATCCGCACCCTGCTGGAGATCACACTCCATGCCCTGAGGCCCAAGGCACGACGCGAGCTGAGCGCAGTCATCGGCTCCGCAGACGAACGCGTACGTGACCGCACCCTCAACAATCCCTTCGCGCCCCAATACCTCCCATGGTGGATGCGTCGAATCGGTGTCTGAACCTCCAGCCGTTCCTGGTTCCGGTCCACGTTGGTGAACGACACCTCGGCGATCTTCGCCACGGGCATGCCTTGCGCGGACAGCAGGACCATCTGGGCCCGCCGCCATGTCACCACTGCCCCGGTGCCTCTGCGAATGATCCGCAGCAGGCGTTGTCCCTCGTCCTCGTCGATCTGTCGAACCTGAACTCTGTCGCCACGCCGACCAGTTTCAGTGCACGCGCCGATCGGAATCCGGGTTCCCGATCGGCGCGTCGCGGGACTGCGGCCGGCGGCAGGGCAGACGTTGTCCGATGCGGCACTGGCGGCTGTCACGCCCGGCGCCGCATGTCGCCCGGCGGCGGCTGCGGGCGTTCGCATGCGCTCGGGTCAGCGGCGGATGAGGCCGAGGTCGGTCGCGGTGGCGACGGCGGCGGTGCGGGAGTCGACGTCGAGCTTGACGTAGATGCGGGCCAGGTGGGACTTGACGGTGCCTTCGGTCAGGTGGAGACGTGCGCCGATGGCCTGGTTGGACAGTCCCTCGGCGACCAGGGCGAGGACTTCGGTTTCCCGCCGGGTCAGGGTGGTGCCCGGGGTGCGTAGCCGGTTCATCAGCCGGTCGGCGACGGTGGGAGCGAGTGTGGTGCGGCCCGCGGCTGCGGTGCGCACGGCTGCGGCCAGGTCTTCGGGCGGGGCGTCCTTGAGGAGGTACCCGGTGGCCCCGGCTTCGATGGCGGGCAGGGTGTCGGCGTCGGAGTCGTAGGTGGTGACGATCAGCACGCGGGGGGCTCCCGGGCGGGCGGCGATCTGGGCGGTGGCCTCGGCGCCGCCCATGCCCTTGCCGAACTGCAGGTCCATCAGGACGACGTCGATGTCGCCCTCGGCGGCGCGGGTGACGGCGTCCTCGGCGGTGGCGGCTTCGGCGATGACGACGAGGCCGGGTTCGGTTTCCAGCACGGCGCGCAGTCCGGCCCGTACGACGGGGTGGTCGTCGGCGAGGAGCAGGCGGATGGGGGTGTCGTCGGTCACGGATGGGCCTCGGGTTCGGTGTCGGCCGGCGGGGTGAGGGGCAGTCGGGCGGCCAGGGCGGTGCCGTGGCCGGGGGCGGACTCGATGGTGAGGGTGCCGCCGAGGGCCTGGGTGCGGGCGCGCATGGCGGCCAGCCCGAACCCGCCGGTCTCGGGGTCGGGAGCGGGCAGGAGGGCGGGGTCGAAGCCGTGTCCGTCGTCGACGATGTCGAGGGCGACGTGGTCGCCGAGGTAGCCGAGGGTGACGTCGGCGGTGGTCGCTTCGGCGTGGCGGACGGTGTTGGCCAGGGCGGACTGGGCGATGCGCAGCAGGGCGACCTCGTGCGCGGTGGCGAGCGGGGCGGGGTCGCCGGTGAGGTGGAAGCGGGCGGTGAGCCGGTGCCGGGCGGAGGTGGTGGCGCACAGGCGTTCCAGAGCGTCGGCCAGGGTTGTGCCTTCCAGTGTGGGTGGGGTGAGGGCGGCGACGAAGCGGCGGGCCTCGGCGAGGTTGTCGACGGCGGCCTGCCGGGCCTGGTCGACGTAGCGGGCCGCGTTCTGTGGGGCCTGGGGAAGTGCGCGTTCGGCGGCGCGCAGCAGCAGCTGGATGCTGGAGAGGCCCTGGGCGAGGGTGTCGTGGATCTCGCGGGCCAGGCGGTCGCGTTCGGCGAGCACGCCGGCCGTGTGCTGGGCGGCGGCCAGATCAGCGCGGGTGGCAGTGAGTTCCTCGATCAGACGACGGCGGTGTTCGCTCTCCCGGTACAGGGCCTGATATCCCCACACCACGGCGACGGCGACGGCGGCGCCGAGGGCGGGGCCGATGGCCATGGCGGGGCTGAAGGAGTGTTGGTGGGCGGCGAAGCCCGCGATGGCCGCGGCGGCGGTGACGGCCACGGCCGCCGGTGCAGCGCGGCGGGACAGCAGGTGCAGCTGGAGGAAGTACAACGGGAAGGCCACCCACACGGCGTCGGGGGTGAGAGCCAGCAGCACCAGCCAGCAGGCCCCCACGGCGGCCAGCCACAGCGCGGCGGCCCGCCGCGAGCGACGTACGCCAGGCAGCACGGGGCCGGCCGCGTACGTCAGACCGCACACCACCGAGGCGGCGACGATCCATCCGGCCTGGGGTCGCTCGCCGGTCACGGCCCGGCCGACGGCCAGGGCGAGCAGGCCGATGACCAGTAGGTGCAGGCACCAGGCCAGGGCCCGCGTGGTCGGGGTCAGGGCGGGGGCGGCAGCGTTCACAGTGCGTCCCAGACTACGAAAGCAGATGCCGGCAGGGCCTCTATCGAAAGTTAGAACCCGCGTGCCGTCTTTCGGCCCGCGAAGTGCCGTCCTGCGCCAGACGCGCACGCAGGGGGCCGGCGGAGAGGGTGGGGTCGTACCCCGCTTCCACCGCTGGAAAGGACAGGCCGAGGCCGTGTTTGTCGCCTGGAGAGACCTGAAGTTCGCCAAGGGGCGCTTCGCCCTGATGGGGACCGTCATCGTACTGATCACCCTGCTGGTCGGGCTGCTGTCCGGGCTGACGGCCGGACTGGGCCGGCAGAACATCTCCGCGATCACGTCCCTGCCCGCCGACGAGATCGCTTTCCAGGCTCCCCGCGGCGGGCAGGACCTGTCGTACTCCAACTCCACCGTCACGCAAGCGCAGTGGAAGAAGTGGTCCGAGGCGCCGGGTGTCGAAAGCGCCGAGCCGCTGGGGATCACCACGACCAGGGCCACCGCGGGAGACAAGAGCACCGGCGTCTCGGCCTTCGGCGTCGAGCCCGGCTCCCGCCTCGCCCCGGACAGCGACAAGATCACCGGCAGCGCGGTGGTGCTGTCCACCGCGGCCGCCGACGACCTCGGCGTCAAGGCCGGGGACGCCCTGACCTTGGCAGGCCGGCAGCTGGAGGTGGCCGCCGTCGCGGGCGATGCCCACTACAGTCACACACCGGTGATCTGGACCAGCCTGGACACCTGGCAGAGGACCGCGCCGCCCACCGGCACCGACGACGGCGCGAGCGCGACCGTCATCGCCCTGAGCACCACCTCCGGCGCCGATACGGCCGCCATCGACCGCCAGGTCGGCACCAGGACGGTTTCCACCGACGACTCGCTGTCGGCGATCGGCTCCTACACCTCCGAGAACGGCTCCCTGCAGCTGATGCGCGGCTTCCTGTTCGCCATCTCCGCCCTCGTCATCGGCGCCTTCTTCACCGTCTGGACCATCCAGCGCAGCGGTGACGTCGCCGTCCTCAAGGCCCTGGGCGCTTCCACCGCCAATCTGCTCAAGGACGCCCTCGGCCAGGCCGTCGTCCTGCTCGTCGGCGGCACCCTGATCGGCACCGGCATCGCCGCCGCCCTGGGCGCACTCGTGGCCGGCTCCGCCGTGCCGTTCCTCCTCACCCCCGCCACCGTCCTCATCCCGGCCGTCGTGATCATCCTCCTCGGTGCGCTCGGCGCCGCCCTGTCCATCCGCCGCATCACCTCCGTCGACCCGCTGACCGCCCTGGGGAGCGCCCGATGAGCCTGACCCTGACCGACATCACCCTCACCTACCCCGACGGCGACATGCGCCTGACCGCCCTCGACCACGTCAGCCTGGAGGTCCTCAAGGGCAGCCTGACCGCCGTGGTGGGCCCCTCCGGTTCCGGCAAGTCCAGCCTCCTCGCGGTCGCCGCCACCCTGATCACCCCCGACACCGGCACCGTCACCATCGACGGCCGGAGCACCACCGGCCTCACCCGCGGTGAACTGACCGAACTGCGCCGCCACAAGATCGGCATCGTCTTCCAGCAGCCCAACCTGCTGCCCTCCCTCACCGCCGCCGAACAACTCCAGGTCATGGCCCAGATCGACGGCCGCAAACCCCGCACCGCACGCGACCGCGCGAAGGAACTCCTCCACGCCGTCGGTCTCGCCGACCAGGCCGGCCGCCGCCCTCACCAGCTCTCCGGCGGCCAGCGCCAGCGCATCAACATCGCCCGCGCCCTGATGAACGGCCCCACCGTCCTCCTGGTCGACGAACCCACCAGCGCCCTCGACCACGAACGCGGCACCGCCGTCCTCGACCTCATCACCCGCCTCACCCACCAGCAGGCCACCGCCACGATCCTGGTCACCCACGACCGCACCCACCTCACCGCCGTCGACCAGATCGCCGAGGTCCACGACGGACGCCTGCACCTTCCGGCAACAACGCGCTGAACCAGCAGCCCGCCAAGCCAAGCGGTGGCCCCTGCACGCAGGAGCCACCGCTCAAGCCGTACGCGGACCGCATCGGGGCGGCACCGTCACCGCGTCCAGCGGGCACCGCGTCCAGCGGGCACCGCGGTTGACCAACCCGGCGTCGACGAGTCCGCCGGCGGGGCCCGGCCGACGGCAGCACGAGAAGGGGGCGCCATCCACTGGGATGCGGGTGACGCCCCTGGCCCGACGGGGTGTGGCCGCGGAAGACGCCGGCGCCGGACCCCGGTTGCCTTCGACGCCGTTCGCGCTCGTCGACGCCGCGGCGTCCTACCGGTCTAGACGAACCGGTAGGACTTGAACAGGAAGGTGATGCTGCTGCCGGGCGACACCGGGTTGGCCAGCAGAGCGCAGCTGGTGTCCGTGTACAGCACGACGGTGGCGTCGGTCTGGTTGCTCACGCTGGTGCCGAGGGTGGAGACCAGCTTGCAGCTGTTCAGTTCGGGGTCGACGACCTGCTGGTTCCCGCCGAGGAGGTCGGTGTAGTAGAAGGTGCCGGAGGCGTTGGTCGTGGCCGTGGTCGCCATGGCCTGGCCGGACAGGAGCATGGTGGCGGCGAGGGCCGCCACCGCCGTGGTTATGGTGCGAGTGAAGCGGTGCACGCTGTTGTCCTTTCTCGAGGCGCCGCCCCAGCGGTGTCCGTCTTCCGCGCCCGGCCGGGCACGGCGTTGCTGGGGGACACGCGGACGAAGGGCTGATACCTCTCGTCCGTGACGGCAGTGTGGTGTCGGTGTGCCTGCAGCGGCCATGGCCCGCCAGGGGGGCGCGCGCACTGCCCCGTCGGGCGCACTCCCCGTGTGAAAGCCGGACGCCCCGTGTTCATCAAACGGTGGTGATGCGCTGACCGCTTGAGCCCGCCGTCGTTGACTGAACACGGCGAGAACCCCCTCGCGACCGGCGCCGGGAGCCCTCTGACTGTTCGTTCACTTGTTCAGAAGTGAGATTGCGTTCATCCGTCACGGAGAACCGTTTGATGAATGCGTGGAGGATTCCATGGCACTCGTAGGCCTGGCCCGGGTGAGCACGGACAAGCAGGAGACGGCCGGCAGCACGACGCGCTCGCCGAAGCCGGGTGCATCAAGGAGCTCTTTCAGAGCGGCCACTGATCGGGTGACCGGCCGGCGTCCCGCAACGCACGGGACTCTTGTGCCGTTGAAGTCCGCCAACGCGGTCGAGGCGAAGAAGTGCCGGAGGCTGCCGGGCGTGTACTTGGCCTTGCCGTCCGCATCGACCAGGCCGGCCGACAGGCATGGTGAGCGAGCCTTCGCCCGCCTCACCACATCAGCCGGACTCTCGCCGCAGTTCACGCCATCGAGACCGCCTGGCATTCCGGATGAGAAGGGTCCATCTACCAACCTATGCTCAACGGCGGCGCGTCGCGGCTGAGCAGGTGGTTCGCTTGCTTCTCGGCATCGCCGACTTTTTGTTAGGGGCGGTCAACCCCAGTGGCGGCAGGGTGGAGACGCAACAGCGCCGATCAGGACAGATGGTCCATACATACAAGCCAGCGGCAACCCTCTCCGCAGCCCCGCTGACTCCTGCCCCCGTAGCCTGCTCCGAGGCCGACACAGTGCACATGCCTCGCGAGATGTGGAGTAGAAATGCGAAGACTCGAAGGGACTGCTGCGTGATCGGGTGACAGTCGGGGTTTACGCAGCGAGTGCTGCGTGGGGGGCCATGATGGTTTCGTACTCGACGGGCGTCAATCGGCCCAGGCGGATCTGGCGCCGTCGGCGGTGGTAGGTCCGCTCGATCCAGGACACGATCGCGATCCGCAGTTCGTTCCGGGTCCGCCAGGTTCGGCGGTCGAGGACGTTCTTCTGCAGCAGTGCGAAGAAGCTCTCCATGGCCGCGTTGTCGCCGGCCGCACCGACTCTGCCCATCGAGCCGATAAGGCTGTGACCTGCGAGAACGGCCACGTACTTCCGTGAGCGAAATTGCGATCCGCGATCGGAGTGGACGATGCATCCGGCGGCCTGGCCGCGGCGGGCGACCGCGGATTCCAGGGCCGCCACCGCGAGGCGGGACTTCATCCGGAAGTCGATGGAGTAGCCCACGATGCGCCCGGAGTACACGTCCTTGACCGCGCACAGGTACAGCTTGCCCTCGCCGGTGGCGTGTTCG
>NZ_JACADT010000290.1:0-6164 GCF_013421635.1 Streptomyces sp. UH6
CTCGGCCAGCGTGCCGCTGCGGGCCGCCTTCGCGTACCAGAGGGCGCTCGCCTTCGGCGTGCGCTTCTGGGTGTCGTAGTCGACGTGGACCATCCCGAACCGCTTCGAGTAGCCGTAGGCCCACTCGAAGTTGTCCAGCAGCGACCACAGGTAGTAGCCGCGCACGTCCGCGCCGTCGGCCATCGCCCGGCGCACGGCGGACAGGTGGCCGTGCAGGTAGGCGACCCGCTCCGGGTCCCGCACCTGGCCGTCCTCGTCGACCTGGTCGTCGTAGGCGGCGCCGTTCTCGGTGATGTAGAGCGGCAGGCCCGGCGCCTCGCGGTGGTACCGCAGGAGCAGGTCGTACAGGCCGCTCTCGTCGACGGACCAGCCCATCGCCGTCTGCTCGCCCGGAGACTGGTGGAAGACGACGTCCTCGGCGCCCGGCCACGGCGAGAAGTCGCCCGTCCCGTGCGCGTCCGACGCGGGGCCGTCCTCCGGTGCCGTGCCGGCGTGGCCGACCGTGGCCGGCGTGTAGTAGTTGAGGCCCAGCGCGTCCAGCGGCTGGTGGATCAGCTTGAGGTCGCCGTCCTCGACGAAGGACCAGTCGGTCACCGAGGCGGTGGCGGGGAACAGCGTCTCCGGGTAGGCGCCGTGCAGCATCGGACCGTGGAAGATGCCGTTGGCCAGGTCGTCGATGCGCTGCGCGGCCTGAAGGTTGAGCGGGTCGTCGGAGACGGTGCGCACCACGTGCGAGTTGAGCGCCACGGCGACCGAGTTGCGGGCCGGCATCACCGAGCGGAGCGCCGAGGTGCCCAGGCCGTGGGCCAGGTTGAGGGTGTGGGCGGCGCGCAGGGCGAGCTCGCCGTCGGTGCGGCCCGGCGCGTGGACACCCGAGCTGTAGCCGAGGAAGGCGCTGCACCAGGGCTCGTTGAGGGTGATCCACCGCTCGACCCGGTCGCCCAGGGCCTCGCCGACGATGGCCGCGTACTCGGCGAACCGGTGGGCCGTCTCGCGGGCGGGCCAGCCGCCGGCGTCCTCCAGCTCCTGGGGGAGGTCCCAGTGGTAGAGGGTGACGGCGGGCGCGATGCCCTTGTCCAGCAGCTCGTCGACGAGACGGCGGTAGAAGTCCAGGCCCTTCTGGACGGCCGGGCCGCGACCGGTGGGCTGGACACGGGGCCAGGCCACGGAGAAGCGGTAGGTGTTGAGGCCGAGGTCCGCCATGAGCGCGACGTCGTCGCGGTAGCGGTGGTAGTGGTCCACCGCCACGTCGCCGTGCTCGCCGTTGTGCGTTTTGCCGGGGGTATGGCTGAACGTGTCCCAGATGGAGGGAGTGCGGCCGTCCTCACGGACCGCGCCCTCGATCTGGTAGGAGGACGTGGCCGATCCCCAGAGGAAATTGGGGGGGAAGGAGACCGAAGCGGAATCGGGCATGGAAGCGCTCCCATGAGAGGTCACGGCCGGGGCCGTGAGCGGAGGGGGGAAGGGTTCGGGCACCGCCCGGGGGCGGGGCCGGCCGCTGTGCGGGAGGGCCGGCCCCACTGCCGGGTCAGCCCTTGACGGCGCCCTGCATGATGCCGCCCACGATCTGCTTGCCGAAGATCGTGAAGACGAGCAGCAGCGGCAGCGTGCCGAGCAGCGCGCCGGCCATGATGAGGGCCTGGTCGGGCGTGTAACCGCGGCCGAGTCCGGCCACCGCCACCTGCACCGTCGGGCTGCCGTGCTGGGTGAGGACCAGGAACGGCCAGAGGAAGTCGTTCCAGGTCTCCACGAACTTGAGCATGGCCAGCACCGCCATGGCGGGCCGCGCCACCGGGAACACGATGTGCCACATGATGCGCCAGGTGCTCGCGCCGTCCACCCGGCCGGCCTCGATCAGTTCGTCGGGCAGCGCCTGGGTCAGGTACTGGCGCATGAAGAACACGCCGAACGCGTTGACCAGGGAGGGCAGCAGGACCGCCTGGAGCTGGTCGGACCAGTCGAGCTTGGCCACCATCATGTAGAGCGGGATCACGCTGAGCTGCGGCGGCACCATCATCGTGCCGATCACGACCAGCAGCAGCGCGTTGCGCCCCTTGAAGCGGAGCTTGGCGAAGGCGAAGCCCGCCATCGCGGACAGGAAGCACGTCACTATCGCCGAGGTGCCCGCCACGAACGTGGTGTTGAGGAAGGCCTCGCCCAGGTTGGCGTCCTCCCAGGCCACCGCGAGCTTGTCGCCGAGGTTGGCGCCGAACCACAGCGGCGGCGGCGTCTCGGCGAGCCGGGCGTTGTCACGCGAGGCGGCGACCGCCGTCCAGAACAGCGGGAAGAGCGATCCCAGCGTGAACAGGCCGAGGATCACATAGGTCAGCGGCCCGGCGTGGAACTGGCCGCCGGCCCGGGCGGAACGCGGTCCGCGGGCCTTGCGTGCCTTGTCGGCCGGTGCCTTCTCGGGCGCCGGCTGCTGCGGCGGGGTCAGGGTCGTCGTCACGGCCGGGTCTCCTTAACTACTGGCGCGCAGCCGGCGCGAGATGACGGAGTTCGCGAGCCCGATGATGATCAGGAGTGCGAACATCGACCAGGCGATCGCCGAGGCGCGGCCCAGGTGCTGGTTGATCCAGCCCTGCTCGTACAGGTAGAGCCCGAGGGTCTGGAACTGGTGGGTGCCGCCGCCCGAGGCGCCCTTGCTGGCGTCGAAGAGGAGCGGCTCGCCGAAGATCTGCGTGGCGCCGATGGTGGAGACCACCACGGTGAACAGGATCGTCGGCCGCAGCGAGGGCAGCGTCACGTGGAAGAACTGCCGCCACCGGGACGCGCCGTCGAGGGCCGCCGACTCGTAGAGGTCATGGGGGATCGCCTGCATCGCGGCCAGGTAGATCAGCGCGTTGTAGCCGGTCCAGCGCCAGATGACGATGGTCGAGACGGCGAGCTTGGAGGACCAGCTGCCGTTCTGCCAGTCGATCGCGTCCAGGCCGACGTAGCCGAGCGCCCAGTTGATCATGCCGTAGTCACGGCCGAAGAGCAGCACGAAGACCAGCGCCGCGGCCGCCACCGAGGTGGCGTACGGGGCGAGCATGGTGACGCGCCAGAAGGTGGAACCGCGCAGCTTGTAGTTGAGCAGGTGGGCGATGCCCATCGCCATGGCGAGCTGGGGGACCGTCGAGATGATGCCGATGATCAGGGTGTTGCGGGCGGCGTTCCAGAAGAACTCGTCGTCGAAGATCCGGATGTAGTTCTTGAGGCCGGCCCACTCCATGTCGGTGGGCGCGGTCAGCTCCACCGTGTGGAGCGACGCCCAGCCGGTGTAGATCAGGGGGAACAGCCCGAAGGCGATGAACAGGGCGAAGAACGGCGCGACGAACGCGTAGGGGCTCCAGCGCAGGTCCCGCTGCCAGCGGCGGGACAGCTTGGCCCGACGTCGCTCCTCGTCGGTGGCGGGGCCGGCCGGCGGTGAACCGGCCGGGGCCGCGCCCCCCTTGACGGGGGACGCGGCGACGGAGTGCCGGGAAGACATACCGGTCACTTCTCCAGGTTGTTGTCGATGGTCTTGACGGCGTTGTTCCAGGCGTCCTCGGCGGACTTGCCCTGGGTGACCAGGATGACGCCGTTGTCGGTCAGGCCCTGCTGGATGATCTGGTCCTTCGGGCCGATGACCTGGACCGGGGAGGACTTGGCGGCGTCACCGAAGATCTGGCCGATCGGCGCGTCACCGGTCATGTCGTTCTTGGCGTTGAGGACCTCTTCGCCCTCGTAGGTGGACGGCGCGCTCGGGAAGGAACCCTGCACCGCGAAGAGCTTCGCCTGCTGCGCGGGGGCGGTCAGCCAGGCGGCCAGCTTGGCGGCCTCGTCGGCGTTCTTGCTGGCCTTCGGGACGGCCAGGAAGGAACCGCCCCAGTTGCCGGACTTCGGCGCCTTGGCGACGTCCCACTTGCCGGCGGCCTCCGGCTTCGACTTGCCCTTGATGTAGCCGAGCATCCACGGCGGGCAGGACATCGCGGCGAACTTGCCGTTGGCGATGGTGGTGTCCCAGGCGGGCTGGAACTGGACCTGCTTGCCGATCAGGCCCTCCTTCGAAGCGGCGGAGGTGAGGTCGAAGGCGTCCTTCACCGCGGGGTTGGTCTTGTAGATGACCTCGCCCTCGGCGTTGTAGAACTTCTCGGTCTCACTGGAGAGGATCGCGTTCAGCAGACCGCCGGGGGAGTCCATGAAGGTGACCCCCTTCGGGGCGCCCTTCTTGAAGTCGCGGCCGACCTCGACGAACTTGTTCCAGTCGCCCTCCCACAGCTTCGCGAGCTCCTCGCGGTCGGTGGGCAGGCCCGCCTCCTCGAAGAGGTCCTTGCGGTAGCAGATCGCCATCGGGCCGACGTCGGTGCCGAGACCGACGGTCTTGCCGTCCTTGGTGGTGCCCTGCTCCCACTTCGACGCGAGGAAGTCGGACTTCTTGCCGACCTTGGAGAGGTCGACCAGCTTGTCGCCCTGGGTGGAGGTGATCTCGGCGATGTTGCCGACCTCGACGCCCTGGATGTCCTGGAGACCGCTGCCGGTGGTCAGGTGGTTGACGAGCGCCGGGTAGTAGTTCTCGTTGCGCTCGATCACCGTTTCCTTGATGTTGATCTTGGGGTTCAGCTTCATGTACTCGTCGTACAGCCCGGCCTCCTTGAAGCCGAACGTGCCGAACAGACCAACGGTGATGGTGGTCTTGCCCTTGGCGTCGCCCGAGCCGGTGGACTCCTCGTCCTTGCCGTCGTCGGCGCAGCCGGCCAGCAGTCCGGCGCCGAGCGCCGCGACCGTTGCGAGAACCACTGCCCTACGGCGGGCGGTTCGAATGGCGCGCATGGTCGTCCCTCCTGATTACCCTGACGTGCCGACCCCCCGGCCAAAGGCCACTGGATGACCTTTGATTTCCTTGCTGCGGCTCGGGTGGGGAACGCGTGGGTTGGGTTTGGGTCAGGTAGCGTGAGAGCGCGTGGGAGCGCTCCCAGCAGTGATGTGTTGAAGAGTCCCGGGTCGCGGCGGGGGTGTCAAGGGCAGTGACGCCGTGATCTCCGCGGGGTTATCAGGGTGTTACCGAATGGGGAGAACCCGGTCAACGGCAGGCGGTATGCGGATACTTGGAAGCTCCGCGCGTAGACCCAGCTCTCGCAAGGCATCGTCATCACATCGGGACCGACCGGCCGGCGCCACATGGTGGCGGTCGGCCCGGGGGAGGGCGAGCACGACTGTTAGATTCCAGGATCCGGTACGAATTGGAGGCGGCGGATGGCGGTCCACGGACGAGGCCGAGGTGGCGGGCGACCAACCCTCGAGGAGGTCGCGGCCCGGGCGGGCGTCGGCCGCGGCACGGTCTCCCGCGTGATCAACGGCTCGCCCAGCGTCAGCGACGCCACCCGTGCCGCCGTCGAGGCGGCCGTGGCCGAACTCGGCTACGTGCCGAACACGGCGGCCCGCGCGCTGGCCGCCAACCGTACCGACGCGATCGCGCTGGTGGTGCCGGAGTCGGAGACGAGATTCTTCGCCGAGCCCTACTTCTCCGAGATGCTGCGCGGCGTCGGCGCCGCGCTGGCCGACACCGAGATGCAGCTGCTCCTGATATTCGCGGGCAACGACCGCGAACGGCAGCGCCTCGCCCAGTACCTGGCCGCGCACCGCGTGGACGGTGTGCTGCTGGTCTCGGTGCACGCCGACGACCCGCTGCCCGACATGGTCGCCGAGCTGGGCATCCCCGCCGTGATCAGCGGTCCCCGGTCCGCGGACGAGCCGCTGGCCTCCGTGGACTCCGACAACCACGGCGGCGGCCGCTCGGCCACCGCCCACCTGATCGCCCAGGGGCGCCGCCGGATCGCCCACATCACCGGCCGCCTCGACGTCTGGGGCGCCCAGCGCCGCACCGAGGGCTACCGGAGCGCCCTCGTCGAGGCGGGCATCGAGGAGGACGAGGGACTGGTCGAGCCCGGCGACTTCAGCGAGGAGGGCGGCCGCCGCGCGATGGCCGCCCTGCTGGAGCGGCGGCCCGACCTGGACGCCGTCTTCGCCGCCTCCGACGTCACCGCGGCCGGCGCCCGGCAGGTGCTGCGCGAAGCCGGGCGGAGCATCCCGGACGACGTGGCCCTGGTCGGCTACGACGACTCGGCGATCGCCCGCCACATGGACCCGCCGCTGACCAGCGTGCGGCAGCCGATCACCGAGATGGGCCGGGTGATGACCGA
>NZ_JACADT010000291.1:0-6151 GCF_013421635.1 Streptomyces sp. UH6
CCCCGGTGGCGTCCAGCAGGCCGGTGAAGTCGGCCGACTGCCGCAGCGACGGCGAGAAGCCGTCCAGTTCGGCGCCGGTGAGCGGGGTGAGGTCGCAGACCCCGGCGAGCCGTACGAGGCCGGTGCGTTCGAGGCGGCGGATGTTGTCCAGGTGCCGGCGGCCGTGGCCGCGCGCCCCGGCGAGCACCAGGGGAAGCGGCGGGGGCGGGTGCGGGACGCTCATGGTGCGGACCTCCTTGGGCGTACGCGAAGGGAAAGGGGCTGGGGCGGTGGCGGGGGCCGGGTGACGGCGGGTCAGCCCTTGACCGCACCGGCGCTGAAGCCGGTGATCAGCCACTTCTGGATGAAGGCGAAGACGATGACCACGGGGACGGCGGCGATGACACCGCCGGCGGCGAGCGCCCCGAGGTCCACGCTGTCGGCGCCGATCAGGGTGTTGAGGCCGACGGGGATCGTCTGCTTGTCCTGTTCGCTCAGGAACATCAGCGCGAACAGGAAGTGGTTCCAGCTGTGCACGAAGGCGAACGACCCGACCGCGATCAGCCCCGGCCGCAGCAGCGGCAGCACCACGGCGCGGAAGGCGCGCAGCCGCGAGCAGCCGTCGACCCAGGCGGCCTCCTCCAGGGAGACCGGGACGTTCTTGATGAAGCCGCTGATCAGGATCATCGACAGGGGGAGCTGGAAGACCGTCTCGGCGATGATGACGCTGCCCAGCGAGTTGATCATGCTGAGGTTGCGGAAGATCTCGAAGAGCGGCACCAGCATGAGCGCGCCGGGGATGAACTGCGAGCACAGCAGCGCCAGCATGAAGGCGTTCTTCACGCGGAACTGGAACCGGGCCAGCGCGTATCCGCCGCAGAGGGCGATCAGCGTGGTGGTGACCAGGGTGGCGACGCCGACCAGCATGCTGTTCTGGAAGAAGACCCCGAAGCTGCGCTCGTTCCAGACCTTCTCGAAGTGCTCGAAGGTGATGGGCCAGGGCACCAGCGAGGTCGATCCGGCGGGCCGCAGCGCGAAGAGCAGCATCCAGTAGAACGGCACCAGGGTGAAGAGCAGGTAGAGCCCCAGCGGCAGGTAGATCTGCCAGCGCGGCACCTCGTCGAAGGCTCGCTGCCGCCGGCGGCGGCGCTTCGGCGGGATCACGGGGGTGTCGGACGGTGGCGCCGTGCGGCGGGCATCCGTCTCGGTGAGTGCGGCGGTCACCGGGAGTCGCCTCCGAACTTGCTCAGACGCAGGTAGAGGATGGAGCAGAACAGGAGGATCACGAAGGCCACCGTGGTCAGCGCCGAGGCGTATCCGAAGTCGTGGCCCTCGATGCCCGTGTTGGCGACGTAGAGCGGGAGCGTCGTGGTGACGCCCGCGGGGCCGCCGCCGGTCAGGGTGTAGAGGAGGTCGACGTTGTTGAACTCCCACACGGCGCGCAGCAGCGTGGAGAGGATGATGGCGTCCTTCAGGTGCGGCAGCGTGATGTGGACGAACTGCCGCAGCCGCCCGGCGCCGTCGACCGACGCCGCCTCGTAGAGGTCCTTGGGGACGGACTGGAGGTCGGCGAGGATGAGGATCGCGAAGAACGGTACGCCGCGCCAGAGTTCGGTGACGACCACGGCCCAGAAGACGGTGCCGGTGTCGGAGAGCACGGAGGTGCCGTACGAGCCGATCCCCGCGTCCGCCAGGTAGCGGCTGACGCCGGTGGACGGGTTGTAGAGCAGCATCCAGATGGTGGTCGTCAGCACCCCGGAGACGGCCCAGGGCGAGAAGACCAGGGCACGGGCGACGGCGCGGCCCACGAACGTCTGGTTGACCAGCAGGGCCAGCGCCAGGCCGAGGACGAGCTGGAGCGAGACCTCGGTGACGACCCATTTGGCGCTGAACACCAGGGAGTCGCGGAAGAGCGGGTCGTCGGTGAAGACGCGGGTGAAGTTGTCGAGGCCCGCGAAGCCGTTGCGCCAGGGTTTGGTGACGTTGTAGTGCTGGAGGCTGTAGTAGAAGACGCTGATCACCGGGTACGCGATGAAACCCAGCATGAGCAGCCCGGCGGGGGCGATCAGCAGGTACGGCAGGTGGCGGGGTGTGCTGCTGCCGGTCCTGCGTCGTCCGGGCGCACCCCGGGGTGTCTTCGCCACGGCTGCGGCTGCGGCCTGCGCTGGGGCCATGACCTCTGTCTCCGTTCTCACTCACGGTCGTGCGTGTCGTACGGGACTCCCGTGCCGGACCCGGACGGGTCCGGCACGGGCCGCCGGCCGCTCGGGCCGACGGGCTGACGGATTGACGGGTTGTGGGGCTGTGGGGCAGCGGATAGAAAGCGCTTGCTCCACGGTCGTGCGGAATGCGGTCGTGCGGAATGCGTTGGTGCGTAATGCGGTCGTGCGGAATGCGGTGCTGCGGATGTCGTGACGCGGAGGCGACGCGGTGCGGATGTCGCGGTGCGGGATGCCGCGGCGGGTGGTGCGCCGCCGGCCGGGGCACGGGGCTCGGCCGGCCGGCGGCAGCTCATCCGGCGTAGGGTTCGGGCACCTTCCCCGGGCGGGCCAGGAAGGCGAAGTCGCAGCCGGTGTCGGCCTGGGTGATCTGTTCCTGGTACAGCGCGCCGTAGCCGCGTTCCCACCGCTGCGGCGGCGGGGTCCAGGCGGCGCGGCGGCGCTCCAGCTCCGCGTCGTCGACCTCCAGGCGCAGGGCGCGGGCCGGGACGTCGAGGGTGATCAGGTCGCCGGTGCGCACCAGGGCCAGCGGGCCGCCGACGTACGACTCGGGCGCCACGTGCAGCACGCACGCGCCGTAACTGGTGCCGCTCATCCGGGCGTCGGAGATGCGGACCATGTCCCGCACGCCCTCCTTGAGGAGGTACTCGGGGATGGGCAGCATCCCGTACTCCGGCATGCCGGGTCCTCCTTGCGGTCCCGCGTTGCGCAGCACGAGCACGTGGTCGGCGGTGATGCCGAGCGCGGGGTCGTCGATGGTGCGCTGCATGGTGCGGTAGTCGTCGAAGACGACGGCCGGTCCGGTGTGCCGCAGCAGGTGCGGCTCGGCGGCGATGTGCTTGATCACCGCGCCGTCGGGGCAGAGGTTGCCGCGCAGGACGGCGACGCCGCCCTCGTCGGCCAGCGGCCGCTCGCGCGGGCGGATGACCTCGTCGTCGTGGACGCGGGCGCCGTCGAGCTGGGCGCGCAGCGTGGGGTGGGCGGCGGTGGGCCGGTCCAGGTGGAGGACGTCGGTGAGGCGGGAGAGGAAGCCGGGCAGGCCGCCCGCGAAGTGGAAGTCCTCCATGAGGTACGCGCCGCCCGGCCGCAGGTTGGCGAGGACCGGCACGGTGCGGGCGATGCGGTCGAAGTCGTCGAGGGTGAGCGTGACGCCGGAGCGGCCCGCCATGGCGATCAGGTGGATGACGGCGTTGGTGGAGCCGCCGAGCGCGAGGACGGTGGCGACCGCGTCCTCGTACGCCTCCCGGGTGAGGATCTTCGACGGGGTGACGTCCTGCCAGATCATGTCGACGATGCGGGCGCCGGCGGCCGCGGCCATCCGCTCGTGGCCCGAGTCCACGGCGGGGATGGACGAGGCGCCGGGCATCGTCATGCCGAGCACCTCGGCGGCGGCGGTGAGCGTGGAGGCGGTGCCCATGGTCATGCAGTGGCCGGGCGAGCGGGCCAGCCCGTTCTCCAGTTCGGAGAGTTCGCCGTCGCCGATCTCGCCGGTGCGGCGCTGGTCCCAGTACTTCCACATGTCGGTGCCGCTGCCGAGGACCTCCTTGCGCCAGTGGCCCGGGAGCATGGGTCCGGCCGGCACGAACACGGCGGGCAGGCCGGCGCTGGCCGCGCCCATCAGCAGGGCGGGCGTGGTCTTGTCGCAGCCGCCGAGGAGCACGGCGCCGTCCACCGGGTAGGAGCGCAGCAGTTCCTCGGTCTCCATGGCGAGGAGGTTGCGGTAGAGCATCGGGGTCGGCTTCTGGAAGGTCTCCGACAGCGTGGAGACCGGGAACTCCAGCGGGAAGCCGCCCGCCTGCCACACCCCGCGCTTGACGGCCTGGGCGCGCTCCCGCAGGTGGACGTGGCAGGGGTTGATGTCGGACCAGGTGTTGAGGACCGCGACGACGGGCTTGCCGAGGTGCTCCTCGGGCAGGTAGCCGAGCTGGCGGGTGCGCGCCCGGTGGCTGAAGGTGCGCAGGCCCGACGAGACGGAGTCGCCGTACCACCGGTGGCTGCGCAGCTCTTCGGGGCGCAGGCCCGCGGGGCGCACGTCCTCGGGACGCGGGGCCTGGGCGCGCACGTCTTCGGGGCGCGGGGCCTCGGGGCGGGTGGTCATATCTCCCACCCCGTCAGCAGGGCGGCGACCGCGGCGCGGCGCTCCTCGGTGATCTCGTGGCTGGGCGGGCGGACGTCCCGGCGGCACAGGCCGAGCACGGCGAGGGCCTCCTTGACGACGCTCACGTTGTCCGCGGACTGCCGGTCGGCGCGCAGCTCCTCGAAGGGCCGGATCCGCTCCCACACCTTCATGGCGGCGGGGACGTCGCCGGAGCGCAGCGCGTCGAGCATGGAGAGCGAGACCGCGGGGGCGACGTTGACCAGACCCGAGGTGAAGCCGGTGGCACCGCCCGCCCAGTAGGAGGGGGCGTACAGCTCGGCGAGGCCCGCCACCCACACGAAGCGGTCGAGGCCGGCGTCGCGGGCGAAGGCGGCGAAGTGGGCGGCGTCCGGCACGGCGTACTTCACGCCGATCACGTTGGGGCAGGCCGCGCCCAGTTCGGCGAGGGCCTCGCCGTCCAGGTGCGGGTTGCGCACGTAGGGCACGACGCCCAGTTCCGGTACGGCCTCGGCGACGGCGCGGTGGTAGCCGATCCAGCCGTCGCGGGAGACGTAGGGGTGGACGGGCTGGTGGACCATGACCATCTGCGCGCCCGCCGAGCGGGCGTGGACGGCGGCGGCCACGGCGGTCGGCACGTCGTGCCCGACGCCCACGAGGACCGTCGCCCGGTCCCCGGTCTCCTCGAGCGTCACCTCGGTGACGGTCCTGCGCTCCTCGGGGGTCAGCGCGTAGAACTCCCCGGTGTTGCCGTTCGGGGTGAGGGTGCGCACGCCCGCGTCGAGCAGCCGGCGCAGCAGGGCCCGGTGCGCCGTGAGGTCGAGACCGCCGTCGTCGCCGAACGGCGTCACGGGGATCGCGACGACGTCGGCCAGTGCCGTTCTGAGGGGAGTGTGGTCCGCGTGCGCCATGGGGGCCGCCCTTTCTTCTGCGTGACGTTGTCCGTGCACCTGCTCGGCCTGACCGGTCGGTGTCACATGCCGCCACCGCCCTCGGCGAGGTCCGCGGGGAAGGACCGGTGGACGAACGAGGCGATGTGGTCGTGCAGGCAGCGGGCCGCGCCGTCCGCGTCGCCGGCCCGCGCCAGCCGCAGGATCTCCCGGTGCTCGGCGGCCTCGCGCTCCCAGGAGGGCATGGCCCCCCACACCACGGCGGAGACGAGCGCGGCCTGGTCGCGCACCTCGTCGAGCATCCGGGCGAGCAGCGGGTTGCCGCACGGCAGGTACAGCGCGCGATGGAACTCGCGGTTGGCGAGGCTGCGTTCGGCATTGTCCTCGGCGCCGTCGGCCCGCACCAGGGCATCCGCCGCCGCCTCCAGGGACGCCTGGCGGGCGATGGTGCGGCGCAGCGCCTCGGGTTCGAGCAGCAGGCGGACGTCGTACACCTCGTGCGCCATGGCCGCGTCCACCTCGCGCACGGTGACGCCCTTGTACTGGCTCATCACCACCAGCCCGGTCCCCGCGAGGGTCTTGAGCGCCTCGCGCACCGGCGTCTTGGAGACGCCGAACCGCGCGGCGAGCTCGGTCTCCACCAGCGCCTGACCTGGCACGAGCTGTCCGGTGAGGATGCCGTGCTTGATCGCGTCCAGCACGTACTGGGTGCGCGAGGGGATGGGACTGGGGGCGGCGAAGGCCATGGGGTCTCTTTCATATCTGACGTATCGCGTCTCATATATGACGTACGAAGTACGACGCGATGAAGCTAGGACCGTGGCTGTGTTTCGTCAATGCTTCGGGCGAGGAAAATCCGTACGCGTGGGCCGAGTTGCCGTACGTGCCGCCGCGTCGGGCGGTATGGGCCGCCCCGCACGCGGGCACGCCCCTGGCGCCCTCCGCGGGACGGGGGCGCCAGGGGCATG
>NZ_JACADT010000292.1:0-6148 GCF_013421635.1 Streptomyces sp. UH6
TGGTCGTACTCGCGTGATCGCATGGCCCGGCAACCTAGCACCCCGCTCCGCGGCGACGGCCGGGGGGCCGCACGGTGCGGGGGCCGGCCGCCCGACGGGCGGACCGGCCCCCGATCACCGCGGGAACCACGGCGGTCAGCCGCGCTTGCGGCGCACGACCATCCAGGCGAGGACGACACCGGCGCCCGTCATGAGGGCGGTGCGGTAGCGGCCCACGGCCATCGCGGTCCGCACCGCGGTCACCGCCTGCGTGGCACCGGCCTTCACGGGGGCGGGCACGGTCTCGCCCACCTTGCCGGTGACCCCGGCCGCGCGGGTCTTCAGCTCACCCGCCCGCGCGGTGATCTGCGGGGCGACCTCGGCCGCCTTCTCCCGCGCCTTGGCGGTCGTGCCCGAAAGGGCCGCAGTGGCACGCGCGGTGGACGCCTGAGCCGTACGGCCCAGCTTCTTCCCGCCGGACCCGGCCTGACTGCCCAGGCCCTTCAGCCCGGAGGTGAACCGTTCCTTCTGCTCTGTCCTGCTCACGAGCCGCACTCCGTTCATGGTGGGTGGATGACCGGGGACCTCCGGCGGCCGACGCCGTCGAACGCCCCCTTCATCCCCTGATGGCCCCGATCGCCGCCCGTACACCCCCCAGGAACGGAACAGGTGGCCCCGGCCCGGCGGAACCGTCACGGCATACGGCCATCCGGCGCAGGCCGGACCTTCCGACGCGGCGTCATTCGGCGCCCCACGGCGCGCCGGGCGTGCGCGATCCTCGCCCGGCGTGCTGGCATGACGGGCGGCCAGGTGAACGCCTCCTGGCCCTCACCCGCGGTGCCCGGCCCGTGCGCGCCCTCCCGTGCAGGTGTCGCCCGCGCCGGGCCACGGCCAGGCACGGCGGCACGGAACACGCGTCGTCGGCACGGAACATGGAGAGTGAGGCGACTTCGTGGGTCCGACGGTGCAACCCCCGGCGACGAACCTTCCGCCGGGCGGACCGGTGGCTCTCCTGGCGGACGCGGACGGCGTGGTGAGGCAGTGCACGGACAGCGTGCGGGACCTGACCGGCCGTGGACGGCAGGAGGTCGTAGGCCGGCCCCTGGAGGAACTCGTCGTCGATCCGCCCCGTTTCGCCCAGTGGACCGGTCACGACGGGCCGAGGGAGTTCGGCGCGGTGCTCCGGCACCGGGACGGACACCGCGTCGAGGTCGCCGCGTCCCTGGTGCCGCTGCCCAGGGACGACGCGCGGCCCTTCCTGTTCCTCCTCGTGCCCGCCGAGCACGCCCGGCGCCACCGGCAGGGCCGGGACCTGGCCCGTGCCCTGCTCGACCAGGACCGGGTCGGCCTGATCCTCCGTGACGCCGCCCCCGAGAACGGCTGGCCGCTCGCCAACCCGGGCTTCTTCGGCCTGCCCGCATCCGCCCAGGGGGGCCGCCCGTGTCCCGCGCTCGCGGACGCCCTGGTGGACGAGGACGCCGAGGAGATCGAGGCACGGCTGAGGGAGGTCATGCGGACCGGTGAGCCGCTGGTCGACTTCGAGCACGCCGCGCGTCGTCGCGGCGAGCCCACCGTCGACCGTCAGGTCTCGGTGTCGGCGTTCCGCCTCCACGACTCCTCGCGACGGCCGAGCGGAGCGGCCGCGGTGTTCATCGACATCACCGGGCAGTTCGTCGCCCGACAGCGGCTGACCCTGCTGCACGCCGTGGCGAACCGCCTCGGACAATCGCTCGACGTCACCCACAACGCCGAGGAACTGGCCTCCGTCCTGGTACCCGACTTCGCCGACCACGCGTATGTGGACCTGTCCGACACGGTGCTCGAGGGTGGTGACACCGCCGGTCTGGAGCCGGGCACCGTCCTGCGCCGTGTCGCCGTCGCCACGGCGGCCGGCCCCTGGCCGGCGGAGGTCCTCCAGCCGGGCGGCACACTGCGGGTCCGGGACGTCGAGAGCGAGGCACTGGCCGCGGGCGCCCCCGTGGTGGTGCCCGATCTGGCCAAGCTCTCGGACACCGGCCCCGTCGACCGCGGGCGGACGCAGCCGCTCTTCCCCGCCTCGGCCGCCTCGGCCCTGTTCGTGCCGCTGCTCGCACGCGGCCACGCCTTCGGCGTGCTGGGTCTGTGGCGCGGCGCCGGCCGGCAGCCGTACTCCGCGGCCGACGTGCCCCTCGCCGAGGTGATCACCTCCCGGGCGGCCCTGAGCCTGGACAACGCCCGGCGCTACCGCCGGGAGCGCGACACCGTCGAGACGCTCCAGCGCAGTCTGCTGCCGGCTCCGGACACGCGCATGTCCGCCGCGGAGACCGCCGGCGTGTACGCACCGGCCCACACACCCGCGGGCACCGGCGGCAGCTGGTACGACGTGGTCCGCCTGTCCGGGTCCCGGGTCGCCTTCGTGTCGGGCAAGGTCGTCGGCCACGGCGTGCACGCGGCCGCCGCCATGGGGCGACTGCGATCCGCCGTGCATGCCCTGGCCGATCTGGACCTCCCGCCCGACGAGCTCCTCAGCCACCTCGACGACCTGGTGGCCCGCCTCGGCGAGAACGACCGGTCAGAGGGCCCGTCGGTCGCGGGGTCCCTGCACGGCGCGACCTGCCTCTACATCACCTACGACCCGGTCACCGGGGAATGCCACGCGGCGTCCGCCGGGAACCCCGGTCCCGTCCTCGCCCGCCGGCGGGCGACCTCCGTGCCCGAGACGGTGGTGCGACCGGGGCGGTGGCTCGGCGGCGGCGTCGGCGATCCCTTCGCCACCGTGGAACTGGTGCTGCAGCCGGGGGACGTCCTCGTCCTGCACAGCGGACCACCGGCCGGTGCCGCGCAGGAAACCGCCCCGGAATCGGGACGGTTGCGGGACAGCGCCCTCGCCGCGGCGCGCGGCGACGTCCCCTTGCCCTCCGTCGCCGAGCAGTTGCTGCGCGACCTCAACCGCACTCCGCGCCCGGAGGACGTCGCGCTGCTCCTTGCCCGCGTCGACCGGATCCGGCCCGAACGGACCGCGTACTGGGAGTTCCGGGCCGACCTCGACCAGGCGTCCCGGGCACGCGAGCTGGTCACCGCCCAGCTGGCCGAGTGGGGACTGGACGACATGGCGTTCAGCACCGAGCTGATCGTCAGCGAGCTGGTCACCAACGCCATCCGCCACGCCGGCGGACCCATCGGCCTCCGCCTGATCAGGGACGCCCGCCTGGTGTGCGAGGTCTCCGACCCCAGTCAGGCCCAGCCCCACCTGCGCCGTGCGCGCATGTCCGACGAGGGCGGCCGGGGCCTGTTCCTCATCGCCCAGCTCGCGGACCGGTGGGGCAGCCGGTACACCGCCGGCGGCAAGACCATCTGGACCGAGCAGAGCTACCCGTCCGGCACGCCGGGCGACGCACCTGCCGACGCGGAGCGCTGAGGTGCCGCGCGCGGGGCGGCACCGGCTCGCGCGGGACGCCCGTGCGAGCCGGTGCGGACGGAGGGCGCCGGGTCAGTACCGCGGCAGCGCCGGCGCCCTGCGGTGGGCGAGGACGTCGGCCCGGGCGGCCATCAGCTGGGCGCCGAACGCGTCGTTCAGCAGGTAGAACTCGCCCTTCGCCGACTGCTCGAAGAAGATCCGGGCCGCTTCCAGCGGGTCCATGGCGGTGGTGTTCAGCGCCAGCATCTGGGCGCGGTGGCCCTCCGCCGCCGTGACGTCGCCGCCGTCCTCCGCACCGCCCGCCGCCGCGAAGATGTTGGACAGGACCGCCCCGGGCAGCACCGCCTGGACGTGGACGTGGTCCCCGTGGCCCGCCGCCTGGACCTCCAGGCTCAGGCACTCGGTCAGCGCCAGCACCGCGTGCTTGCTGACGATGTACGGCGCCTGGAGCGGCGCCGCGCCCACCCCGCCGACCGACGACAGGTTCCAGACCCACGAGGGGCCGGGTTCGGCCATCATCTTCGGCAGGAAGGCGCGGACGCCGTGGAAGGCCCCGTCGACGTTCACGGACATCACCCGCCGCCAGTTCTCGACCGGGGTGTCCCACAGGTAGCCGAACTGCTCGACCCCCGCGTTGTTGACCAGCAGGCGCACCGGTCCCGCCTCCGCGAGGGTGCGGCCGGCCAGCCGGGCCACGGCCTCGGGGTCCCGGACGTCGCACTCGACGTCGATCGCCCGGGCTCCGGCGGCCCCGAGTTCCTCGCGCAGCGCGGCGACCGCCGCCGCGTCGACGTCGGCCAGGACCACGGTCATGCCCAGCTCCGTGGCGGCATAGCGGGCGAGGCCCGCGCCGATCCCCGATCCGGCGCCGGTGATGACGGCGACACCGCCGCCGAACAGCTGCTGAACGTCCATGCTTTCCTCCCCATCAAGGCGCGGCGGACCCCGCGTCCGCCGTGCGCGGGTGAGCGCGCGCCCGAACTGTAGATCATCGATTCGGTGCTCCGCCGGACGGGTGATCCGCGGACGCGGTCCGGCTGTGCCGTGCGAGCAGGGGTAGACGGCACCGCGTGCAGACCTTCCTCCCCTACGCGGACTTCCGGCGGTCCGCGCTGGTGCTCGACCGGCGCCGGCTCGGCAAGCAGCGGGTCGAGGCCCTCCAGGTCTTCCGCGCCCTCACGGTGCCGGGGTACGGGTGGCAGCGCCACCCGGCCGTGCGGATGTGGGAGGGGTACGAGGAGGCGCTGGTGCGCTACGGACTCGAGGTGTGCCGGGTGTGGCGGGAGCAGGGCCGCCCGGACACCTGCGCGGACTCCCTGACCACCGAGTACGCGGCCCTGCGCCCGGACGCCGCCGACGTCCGGGCGCAGCGGACGCTCGCCGCGGCCTCGGAGCTGCCGCCCTGGCTGGGGGACCCGGCGTTCCACCGGAGCCATCGCTCGGCGCTGCTGCGCAAGGACCCGGAGGCGTACGGGGAACGCTTCCCCGGCGTCCCCGACGACCTCCCGTACGTGTGGCCCGCCTCGGACCGGGACCGGGCGGTGTGACGACCGGGCGGCGAGGCAACAGGCGGCGAAGCACGCAATCTTGACGGGTCGACGGTAAACGGAAGCTGATCAGTCGCCCCGTCACGGGCGTTCGTCCGGCCCGTCGGCCGTCCCAACGACCGCCCGTCGCAACCGCTTTGTGACCGGATGGCACCGCCGCTACGTCCTCGTATGCCCGTGAGTGGGTCTCTTGCCAAGATCGTTGGTGGCTCCATCTACTGCTAGGGTGAAAGCTCCCCCGCAGGTTGACGGCGCGTCAAGCGGAAGGTGCCGCGAGGCTGCGGGACCTCTGTCACGATGCGACTTGAAGAGAGTCCCATGACGTCTTTGCTCCAGGATCCACTCCTGTGGATCTTGCTCGTGGTGTTCGGGGCCGCGGTCGCCGCGGTGACCCGCGCGCGGCGGACCAACATGGCGCTTCGCGTCCAGAAGGACGCCCTCCAGCGCGACCTCGGCGCGGAGAAGGCCGAACGGGCGCGGCTGCGGAACGAGTTGACGGCCTTCGAGCACCGCCACCGGGACGCGCTCTCCGAGGTGCGGCAGGAGGCCGAGGAGGAGACCAAGTCCGTCCTCAAGGCCGCCATGCGCACCCTTCAGGTGCTGGCCGACGAGCAGCAGCTGATCATCGACCGGACGCAGAAGAACTACGGCGACGACCCGCACGTGGTCGCCGACCTGATGGAGATCGACCACGCCAACAGCCAGTTCAACCGCCGCGCGCAGGGCATCGCCGTCCTCTGCGGCGGCTGGCTCGGACGCCGCGAGCACCCGGCCTCGGTGTACGACGTGACGCGCAGCGCCCAGGGGCGCATCCGCCACTTCGACCGGGTGGAGATCAACGCCCAGGTGAACGTCACGGTCGTCAGCAAGGCCGTCGAGCCGCTCGCGGTGGTGCTGGCCGAACTGCTCGCCAACGCCACCAACTACAGCGCCCCCGAGATGCCGGTCGTGGTCAGCATCCAGTCGGTGCCCAACGGCGTCTGCCTGATCGTCGACGACTACGGCGTGGGCATGAGCCAGGAGGAGAAGGACCGCGCCGCCGCGCTGCTCTCCCCGCAGGGCCCGGTCGACCTGGTCACGCTGGGCAATCCGCCGAAGTTCGGCTTCGCGGTCTCCGGCGTGCTCGCCGCCCGCTACGGCTTCCGCATCTCCGTGGACACGCCCTCGCCCTACGGCGGTGTGCGTGCCGTCGTCCTGCTGCCGGAGGACCTGCTGACGGCCGAGA
>NZ_JACADT010000293.1:0-6141 GCF_013421635.1 Streptomyces sp. UH6
CGGCAGCACGGCATCATCGAAGCCCTCGCCGATGCGGAACTCAAATGCTGCGCGGACAAGGCATATCAAGGCGCCGACGGACCCGTCCGTGTACCGTTTCGGGGCCGCCGCCTCAAGCGATGGAAGCGTCGCCACAACACCACCCACGTCAAGATCCGCTGCCTCGGCGAGCGGGCCATGGCCACCATCAAGGGCTGGCGCCTCCTGCGGAAGCTCCGCTGCAGCACCAACCGAATTACCGACGTGGTGAAGGCCGTCCTCGTCCTTCACCACACATCAGCGTGAGGTTGGAAAAGGCTCACTCTCCCGCAGATCGCTGCTGGCTTCGGCATATCCGTGGACACCGCCCACCCCTACACCACCGCTGTCGTGGAGTTCTTGGTCGGCCGGGCGCCGGACTTGCTCAAAACCCTGCGCGAGCACAACCCCGACTACGTGCTCTCGACGACGCCGAGTGCGACCGGGTCGGCGACGGCCGGGCCGACTGCTCCCGCGACTACCGACGCCATGGCCTAAACGTCCAGGTCGTCACCGATCCCGAAGGCCGACTGCTGTGGATCTCGTCAGCACTGCCGGGCCGAACCCACAACCTGACGGCCGCCCGGACCCACCGCATCATCCGGATGAGCTCAATGTTTCATTCAGGGCAGCTCGGGTGTCAGGATTAGTCGATCCTTGAGGATCGCTGCGGGGTCAAGGCGAAGCAGTGGGAGGGTGATGGATATCCTACCTTCGACGCCAGATTCCCCTAGTGTAATTTCGCCTGCTTTCCATCGAGGTTTGGCGTTCGCAAGGAGCTCGCTAAGAAGCGTACCGAGCCGGTTCGCCATACGCGGGAGTTCCAAAACCCCCGTCGCTCCATAGAGTTCTTCGCTGGCACCGTGCAAAAGTTGCAGATTGGCAGGAATGATGTCGCCGAGCTGCTGCCACACCTTGCTAGTCCCGAATCCAGTCCGCGTAAGCAGGACATCATGGACTTCGACGCCACTAATTGTTACGCCGAAAATACGACTAAGGACATCATTTCTTCCTGCCTCATCGAGAGAGCGGAATCGACGTAGCTGTTCGAGCCCCTCCTCCACCCTACTTTCGAGACGCTTCACCATGCGAGCACCCTGCGGGGGAATCGGAGCCTTGGCCTGCAAGTGCATTAGCGCATTGCTGCGATGATCGTACACCAGCAAGTCGAATTCGCCAGAAATGCCTGCATGCGACCATTCCACATTTCGCTTTATGGCCAAGTGTCGGTCGCGCCCAAATTCCATTTCCGCGAGGTCGAGCAGTCGGGGCTCCATTTCGCGACTAACGAGATTGTCAAAAGTTGAGCGCTGACGCTTTGAGCACACATAAACAAGATTCCGCTGAGCCGTCATGTGCAGCAATACGTCCGGGCTAAACATGATCATGCGTCGCCCTACTTCGTCAGTGAAGTATGTGAACGGCGGAAAAAACCCTTCCCCGGCGGGAGTTCCGTCCCCCCTGAGGGTGAAAATATCCAGGATCTTGTTCAGTGTCGATTCGCCAAGACCAGTCAGGCTGGCCAGCATGCCCTCAACATAGTCGGCGCTAAGGAGGGGTGCATACCACTCCATCTGCTCCGCGAGCCATTTATTCCGATCGCTCTTGCGTGTCGCTTTCGCCGCCAGGCGACCCGCGTCCGCAGCTACGTCGAGCCACGTGCAAGCAAGCGCGGCAGTGGCGCGTTGAAAACGCAGAAACTCATCCATAGTCACACCGACAGCCGCACGCATGCCGCCATCGTAAAGTAGAGGCAGTTCTCGAGTCTCCATGATTGCGTAATAGAGGGCAGGGAGGATTAGATCCTTTCCATTCGTCTTGCCTGGCTCTTGAAGGATGTTTGTACGCGCGGAATTACTGAGAGGCGCCACTTGCAGGCGGGCGGGAACGGAGATTTCCGAAAGTAGAATGTCAAGCTCTTCCGCCTCTCGGATCGGCCCCTCAGGATGATCGAGGACATACACGCCATCTCCCCCGTCAACCGTAAACCATCCATGCCACAGTTCGGGGAATATTTCACAAGCGTGCCCGTACTGCACCAGATCACGCAGCTGAGGAATAAAGTCCGCGCTAATCGGCGAATGCGCGTCATGTGCGCTCGCCCCAATCGGCAGATCTGGGCATCTCGCGATGAGGGGCGCGAGATGGGACATTCTAGAGATGAATGCCTCCCCTTCGGCAGGTCGCGCAGACTTGGAGCCCTTGCCGGTGCCGTGCATAAGCTGATACACGACACCATAAAGAGCCGTTAGAAGGGATCTTTTCGGCAAATCAAGCAGTGGGAGTGCTGCGACGGAGGCATCGAGGGCCGCCTCGCGATTCAAGAGGTCCTGCCGGGCGTCAGACATGCATCCAAGGATGCCTTGCGCGGGCTGCGTCATACCGCAGCCTCCCCATTTGCGTAGGATGCCCTTGGCGGTGGTGGCCGAGGGCCTGCCCGATGTAGGCGCGGTCGGCGACGGCCAGGACGCAGATTTGGATGGCTCGCTGGGCGCGTGCTGCGGTCAGGTCGCGGGCTGGGCCTGGAAGTCGGCCTTCGGGATCGGTGACGACCCCTGCACGTTCACGCCGTTGCGTCGGTGTTTGGGCAAGTAGTCGGTGGGGCCGTCGCCCAGGCAGTCGCAATCGCCGAGGATGCCGTCCCAGAGCACGTAGTCGGCGTCGTGCTCACGCAGAGTCTTGGGCAGGCCCGGCGCCCGATCCGCGAGAAGTCGTACGAACGCCATGATGCAGGCGTGGGCGGTGCCCACGGAGAAGGGGGGCGCATGTCACGCGAGGCAGCCGATCACGAGGCAGGGTTGAAGGGGATCACCTTTCGCGCTTGGCACGGGAAGCACTATGTGACCCTGGCTGAGCTACTGGTCCGCCTCGGCAGTTTCGGCCTGGATCTGACATGGCGCGTCGAGTTCGACGAGATTGTCGACCCTCGCTGTGTCGAGATGGAGAAGAGGTCCGCCGACGCCGGTATGGACACCTTGACACTGCTGTCGCTGACGACCCCCCACCTCCAGTTGATCGACGCCGAGGCACGTGGCTTCGCCGAGGACAAGCTGATGGTCGTCCTGACCGAGTTCGACAGCTCGTTGTGGGACGTCGAGGCTGCCGATGAGCGCGTGCTCGACGAGCTGCGGCGCCACTATCCGGGTACGACAGACCTCCCCAGGACCGTGTGCCTCGGCGGCACGCAGCGGCCCGACTAGGTTGAGCGCATGACAAGCCTTGCTCACCCCCAACTCTCCGGGCTGGGACGGAACCCGTCGGCTCCTCAGGATGTCTTGGTACGTCTGGCGACACACAAGGCCGGCCGACACGGGATATCGCAGCGTCGCGGGCGGCTGGAGGACGCACTTGTCGATGCTCTGCTGAAGCACGGCGACCGCAGGACCGCGGTGGGCCTTCACGGGGACCGGATCTCCCCGCGAATGCGCCGAAGGATCGCCGAGCATCCCGATTCCGCGATCCGCGACGCGTTCACAGACTTCGTCCGCGACATGGTGGACCGCAACGTGCAGATCGGCATCGACGACCTGGAGGAAGCCTATGGCCGGCCTCGGACGATGCTCGTCGGCGCGCCGAGTCCGAGCCTGCGTGCTGCGGTCGCACGAGCCTGGCACGACCGGTCTCTCGCCGTGCAGGTGGAACTACTCGCCGACCCGGATCCGCAGGTCCGTGCCGCCGCCACCGAGCGCAGGGATCCGGGCGTCCCGCCCGAGTGGAGGGAGCGTTGCCTTGCCGACCCCGCGGTGCGCGTCAACGTGGCGCGCCACATCCCCCTCACGTCGGAGCAGTTCGCGCGGCTCGTGCGACACGAGGAGGAGGAGCTCCATCAGGCTGTCGCCGGTAACCCTTACCTGTCGGCAGAGATGGCTGCCCAGCTCCTGGGCATCGACGACCCGTTCGTGCGGGTCGCCGCCGCGCAGAGTCGGCATGTGGACGCCGAGACCCGGGACCGGCTGTACGCGCTCGTAGAAGCCGAACGCGCCGGCGGAAACATCGAGGCGGAAGTGGCTCTGAGCGGGACATTCGCCGAACCGGACTGGCTGCGCGAGGCGCCTCTCGACGAGCGGATGACCTACCTGGACTGCCGGTACACGACATTCCGGCGCGTACTGGCTTCCTGCCACGACCTGCCCGACGAGGCATGGCGTCGACTGGACAACGACCCGGACATCGTGGTCCGCCGTGCTGCCGCCCGTCGGCCGGGCACACCACCGGAGGTCCTGGAAGGACTGGTCCGCGCCCACGGCGACGCATTGCACATGCGACCGCTGCTCGTCGACCACCCCAACTTCCCTCGTGACGTGTTGCGCACGTTCGTCGACGAGTCGAGCCCGAACGTGCGCTACCTCGCCCTGCGGGACCCGGAACTACCCCTGCCGGACCTTCAGCAGCTCGCCGCCGCTGCCGAGCCCTTCCTGCGCCGCGGGGTCGCCCGCCACCCCAACGTCACGGACGTGTTGCTGGAGCATCTGCTCGGCGACCCGGACCCCGAGGTGGCCGACGACGCCGCCGCCAACTCCGCGCTGCGGCCGACCCGGATGTACCGGATCCTCACCGCTGCCGGCCTGTGACCTCGTGAGAGGTCCCGGCCGGGATCTTGCGGAGCAGGCGGGCGACGGAGCAGGCGGGCGACGGTGTCTGGCCCACGCCGTCGGCTCAGGGGGAGGTGGAAGCTTCTCGCAGGGCGGTTCGCACCTTCTTCACGTGCCGGGCGACCACGTCCTCCGGCAGCGCAGGCATGAGAGCCGCCGAGTCCGTACGCCGTGTGGTTCTCGATCCCCTTCGAGGAGAAGGCCATGTCCGCCCGGAGCGACTCGTCGCCCGACGCCAGGGGGTTCCCCGGCGAGAGCCTCGCACGCACCGTGGGCACGGGCATGGGCTCGTAGGCCAAGGACGCGCACTCCTGGAGGGCAGGCAGACCTCCGGCGTGGTGGTGGTGACCCATGTCCTCATGTCCGTCGGCGTCTCGCTGCCCAGACCTACGCCGTAGCGTCCCGCATCCCCTTCGGCCGGTCTCGCGGCTTCCAGTTCCTTCTGACCGGGCGGCCGCGCTCGAGCCGGGGGCGGCAGCTTGGGCGGCGGCGGTGTGGGGCCGCCACCTCGAGGCCGACAGCGTTGACGCCACCGGGGCGCCACGACGAGGCGATTACGCCCTGCGGCCCTCGGCCACGAGCCGGCGTGCGTACTGGTCCTCCGGGCCGATGTCCTCGACTGCTTGCTGAGCCTCCTGAACCCGACTCGTCCGGCACAACAGCCGGACGAGGACGTACAGGGCGCCACGGTCACCGTCTTCGGCGCGGCGACGCAGTGCCGCATCCATCCCCCGCTCCCCGAGCGACCTGTTGAGTGCCCGACGCGCGTGGCCGTCGTCGAGAGCGCGTGCCGTGAGCTCCGTGTACCGTGCCGCTCGGGCAAGCAGATCCATGTGCCACAGGTGGCTGTCGTGCATGTCGGGATCGTTGGAATGGCACTCGGCGTGGGCGCTCACCAGAGCGATCGCCACCTCCCACTCCCGTCCCTGCTCCGCCGCCCGGGCCCGCTCGCGCCAGTCCACGGTACGAGTATGACGGGCCGGCACGTCGGGCGACGCCGAAGGAACCGCCTCTCCCACCCGGTGAGTGCGAGGGGGTGCGAGGGGGTGCGAGCGGGCGGTGCCGGACGCTCCAGGCCGGAAGCCCGGCGGCTCCGAAACCGGAGTGCGGGAGCACCGTCGCGCTGCGATACTGCGCCGATGATCGACGTACCCACCGCTGCGCTGGACTCGTTGTACGGGCTCGCGTTCGGCGACGCCTTCGGCGACCGCTGGTTCGGCATCCTGCGCACGCAAGGGCCGGCGGCCCTGGAGGCGCGGACGCTGCCCCCGGAGCCGCTGTGGCGGTGGAGTGACGACACCGCTCAGGCGCTGATTCTCGTCCGGGAACTCGTCGAGGGCGGGGGCGTCGTCGACCAGGACCGCCTGGCCCTGGGTTTCGCGGCGGCCTACGCGGAGGACACGCACCGCGGCTACGGCGCCTCGATGCACGACGTGCTGCGCCGGATCGGCGCGGGTGAGCCCTGGCAGGAGGTGGTCGCCGGACAGTTCGGCGGCCAGGGCTCCTGGGGCAACGGCGCGGCCATGCGAGC
>NZ_JACADT010000294.1:0-6117 GCF_013421635.1 Streptomyces sp. UH6
TGGAGATGGCGGACGCCCCTGTCGCGGACGCCCCTGCCGCGGGCGGCCCCCCGCGGATCACCCTGGTGACCCTGCAGACCTTCTGAACCGCGCGGCGGACCTTCTGGTCCTCCCGCCGGCCCCTTCCGGACGCGCGGCAGGCCTTCGGGACCGCGCGGACGGCCCGTGACGCGCTGCGGGCCGGAGCTCCTCGGAGGAGTCCGGCCCGGCGCGTGAGCAGCCCCGAAGGCGCGCGGCGTTCCTACTTGCCGCCGCGCGAGGTGGTCTTCTTCGCGGTGGTCTTGCGCGCCGTGGACTTCTTGGCGGGGGCCTTCTTGGCCGTGGCCTTCTTGGCCGGAGCCTTCTTGGCGGCCGTCTTCTTGGCGGTGGCCGTGGTCTTCGCCGGGGTGGTCTTCTTCGCGGCGGCCGAGGTCTTCTTCGCCGTCGCCGACGTGGTCTTCTTGGCGGCCGCGGAGGTCTTCTTGGCGGTGGCCGTGGTCTTCTTGGCCGCCGTGGTCTTGGCGGCGGAGGCCTTCTTCGCGGCGGTGGTCTTCTTGGCCGCGGCCTTCTTCACGGTGGCGGAGGCGCCGCCCGTGAGGCTGCCCTTGGGCGCCTTCTTGACCGCGACGTCGTTCTTCGGGAGCTTCTTGGAGCCGCTGACCAGGTCCTTGAAGCCCTGGCCCGCGCGGAAGCGCGGCACGGAGGTCTTCTTGACCCGGACCCGCTCCCCCGTCTGGGGATTGCGGGCGTAGCGCGCCGGACGGTCGACCTTCTCGAAGGAACCGAAACCGGTGACCGACACCCGGTCCCCGGCGACGACCGCGCGGACGATGGCGTCCAGGACCGCGTCCACCGCGTCGGCGGCCTGCTGACGGCCACCGACCTTGTCGGCAATCGCTTCTACGAGCTGCGCCTTGTTCACGTCTTCCCCTTCGGAGACATTTGCCAGAACGTATCCGTTCAAGCGTTTTCGCACGTTAGGCAGATATATACCGCAAATCAAACACGAAACGGGCTAATCACCCTTGTGCCGCAACGGACTCGACCGCTCCGGAGTGCTCAGCGGCTCTCGGCGGGGAATCGCCCCTGCGCGAGGTCCTCCGTGAACCTCTCCAGCCGCCTTGTCGCGTCGGCGAGATCGTGCTTGGCCGCCGCCGTGATGATCAGCAGCTTCCGGGTCAGCGCCACCCGTACGCCCTCCGGGACTTGCAGTGCGCGCACCTGTGTGTGCGCTTCTTTGAGCCGGTCCGCGACCGCCGCATAGAGCGCGAGTTGGCCGTCGTGTTCCATGCACAGATTGTGCCATCTAGGGCGAGTTGTCGCCTGCGCAGGGGGCAACTGCCGCCTGGACGGGCCCTTCGACGACATCCGCCAGGGGTGCCGCCACGACCCGGGTACCCGCACAACACCGCAGCTAACACGGGGAGTTGGGAACGAATCGGGCGGCGTCAACCTGCCTGTGCGGCGGGGCGCGGCAGTACCCCCGATCGTGGCGGCGGGGCGCGTCGGAGCCGCTTTCCGGGTGGCCGAAAAAGGCCCCCGGAACCGACCGGTCAGGTCGGTTCCGGGGGCCTTGGCGTGGCGGGGCCGCTCGGAGCGGGAGGGCTCGGGGCGGCGCCCGGCCCGGGCTCAGGCGGCGAGCGTCCTGGGCTTGTGGGCGGGCCGCCCCGCCTCGTAGGCGGCGATGTCCGCCTCCTCGCGCAGGGTGATGGAGATGTCGTCGAGCCCGTTCAGCAGCCGCCAGCGGGAGTTCTCGTCCAGCTCGAAGGCGGCGGTGACGCCCTCGGCGCGCACCTCGCGGGCCTCGAGGTCGACGGTGATCTCGGCGGTCGGGTCCTTCTCGACCAGCTCCCACAGCACGTCGACCACGGACTGCTCCAGCACCACGGTGAGCAGGCCGTTCTTCAGCGAGTTGCCCCGGAAGATGTCGGCGAAGCGCGAGGAGATCACGGTCTTGAAGCCGTAGTTCTGCAGCGCCCAGACGGCGTGCTCACGCGACGAGCCGGTGCCGAAGTCGGGGCCGGCCACCAGGACGGTGGCGCCCTCCCGCTCGGGGCGGTTGAGGACGAACTCCGGGTCCTTGCGCCAGGCCTCGAAGAGCCCGTCCTCGAACCCGTCCCGGGTGACCTTCTTGAGCCAGTGGGCGGGGATGATCTGGTCGGTGTCGACGTTGCTGCGGCGCAGCGGGACGGCCCGGCCGGTGTGAACGGTGAAGGCTTCCATGTCTTGGGTTCCTCGGTTCCAGATCTCTCAGACGCCGGCGGGGACGGGCGCGTCGGTCAGGTCGGCCGGGGAGGCCAGCCGGCCCAGGACGGCGGTGGCGGCGGCCACCGGCGGGGAGACCAGGTGGGTGCGGCCACCCTTGCCCTGACGTCCCTCGAAGTTGCGGTTGGAGGTGGAGGCGGAGCGCTCGCCGGGGGCGAGCTGGTCCGGGTTCATGCCGAGGCACATCGAGCAGCCCGCGTGCCGCCATTCGGCGCCGGCCTCCTTGAAGACCACGTCGAGGCCCTCGGAGACCGCCTGCAGCCCGACCCGCGCGGAGCCCGGGACGACCAGCATCCGTACGCCGTCGGCGACTTTGCGGCCCTTGATGACCTCGGCGACCGAACGCAGGTCCTCGATGCGGCCGTTGGTGCAGGAGCCGACGAAGACGGTGTCCACCTTCACCTCGCGCAGCGGCGTGCCGGCCTCCAGGCCCATGTACTCCAGGGCCTTCTCGGCGGCGAACCGCTCGGACGCGTCCTCGAAGGAGGCGGGGTCCGGCACGGAGGCCGAAAGCGGCGCGCCCTGGCCGGGGTTGGTGCCCCAGGTGACGAACGGGGCGAGTTCCGCGGCGTCGATGACGACCTCGGCGTCGAAGACCGCGTCGTCGTCGGTGCGCAGGGTCCGCCAGTACTCCACGGCGGCGTCCCAGTCGGCGCCCTGCGGCGCGTGCGGGCGGCCCTCGAGGTAGGCGAAGGTGGTCTCGTCGGGGGCGATCATGCCCGCGCGGGCGCCGGCTTCGATCGACATGTTGCAGATGGTCATCCGGGCCTCCATCGAGAGATTCTCGATGGCGCTGCCGCGGTACTCCAGGACGTAGCCCTGGCCGCCGCCGGTGCCGATCTTCGTGATCACGGCGAGGATCAGGTCCTTGGCGGTGACGCCC
Source organism: Streptomyces sp. UH6 (assembly GCF_013421635.1). Taxonomy (NCBI): domain Bacteria; kingdom Bacillati; phylum Actinomycetota; class Actinomycetes; order Kitasatosporales; family Streptomycetaceae; genus Streptomyces; species Streptomyces sp. UH6. The sequence continues at coordinate 3,128 of NZ_JACADT010000294.1, forward strand.
TCGGGCAGCTCGCCGTCGACGGTGATCGCCATGGTCTTCGGGCGGGCCATGGGCAGCGTCTGGGTGGCCAGCACGTGCTCGACCTGCGAGGTGCCGATGCCGAACGCCAGCGCGCCGAAGGCGCCGTGGGTGGAGGTGTGCGAGTCGCCGCAGACCACCGTGGTGCCCGGCTGGGTGAGCCCCAGCTGCGGTCCCACCACGTGGACGACGCCCTGCTCGACGTCGCCCAGCGAGTGCAGCCGGACGCCGAACTCGGCGCAGTTCTTGCGCAGGGTCTCCAGCTGGGCGCGGGACACCGGGTCGGCGATCGGCTTGTCGATGTCGATCGTCGGGGTGTTGTGGTCCTCGGTGGCGATGGTGAGGTCGAGGCGGCGCACGCTGCGTCCGCTCTTGCGGAGGCCGTCGAAGGCCTGGGGGCTGGTCACCTCGTGAAGCAGGTGCAGATCGATGTAGAGGAGGTCGGGCTCGCCCTCGGCGCGCCGGACGACATGGTCGTCCCAGACCTTCTCCGCCAGTGTCCTACCCATCGCTTTCCCTTCGGCGGGGACCTCGTCGGCCCCGCACTTCTTGAGACTCAGGTGGCGGCCGCCTGGAGCAGCGACCACGACGCCATGCATCCAGAGTGGCGGCTTCCACGGGAAAGTGAACTTGCGTTTCACAGAGTGAGACGCGAATATCGTTGCATGGACAACAGCAGCGGCGTCGGCGTTCTGGACAAGGCCGCCCTTGTACTGAGCGCTCTCGAGTCCGGTCCGGCCACCCTCGCGGGTCTGGTCGCGGCGACCGGACTGGCAAGGCCCACGGCCCATCGACTGGCCGTGGCACTGGAGCACCACCGCATGGTGGCGCGGGACATGCAGGGCCGTTTCATTCTCGGGCCCCGCCTGGCCGAGCTGGCCGCGGCGGCCGGCGAGGACCGGCTGCTGGCCACCGCCGGCCCGGTGCTCACCCATCTCCGGGACGTCACCGGGGAGAGCGCCCAGCTCTATCGCCGCCAGGGCGACATGCGGATCTGCGTCGCCGCCGCCGAGCGCCTGTCCGGACTGCGGGACACCGTTCCCGTGGGATCGACGCTGACCATGAAGGCCGGCTCGTCGGCGCAGATCCTGATGGCCTGGGAGGAGCCGGAGCGACTCCACCGCGGCCTCCAGGGAGCCCGGTTCACCGCCACCGCGCTCTCCGGCGTGCGGCGCCGCGGCTGGGCCCAGTCCATCGGCGAACGCGAGCCGGGCGTGGCCTCGGTGTCCGCCCCCGTCCGCGGCCCGTCGAACCGGGTGGTGGCGGCCGTGTCCGTCTCCGGTCCGATCGAGCGCCTCACCCGGCACCCGGGCCGGATGCACGCGCAGGCCGTCATAGACGCGGCCTCGCGGCTCTCCGAGGCGCTGAGGCGCGCCAGCTGACCCCGGACGGCCCACGCTCGCCGCCGAGCGGGCGCGGGCCGTCCTCACACCACCCGTTCCACGCCCCGCCTCACCACCGGCACACGAACGACCGCACACGAACAAGGGTCCCGTTCCATGAACGGGACCCTTCTCCTACTGGTACCCCCGACCGGATTCGAACCGGCGCTACCGCCTTGAGAGGGCGGCGTGCTAGGCCGCTACACAACGGGGGCGAGGATCTTGCGTTTCCGCAGATCCGAGCTGGTCTACCTGGACTCGAACCAAGACTAACTGAACCAGAATCAGTCGTGCTGCCAATTACACCATAGACCAATTACATGGTTAGACCAGTTTGTACCCCCGACCGGATTCGAACCGGCGCTACCGCCTTGAGAGGGCGGCGTGCTAGGCCGCTACACAACGGGGGCCTTTGTTGCGATTCCCCGAAGAGAATCAGTACCCCCGACCGGATTCGAACCGGCGCTACCGCCTTGAGAGGGCGGCGTGCTAGGCCGCTACACAACGGGGGCTTTGCAGATGAGCTCTGCGAGCTGGCCTACCTGGACTCGAACCAAGACTAACTGAACCAGAATCAGTCGTGCTGCCAATTACACCATAGGCCACTGGAACGCAAGCCCCCACGCCGGGGGTTCTTGTTCTAGTTTCGCGCTTCCTGTCCCGGGCTGTTCGGCCCGTTCCCCTCGGCGCAGGAAGAACATTACCCGAAGGTTGACCGTGCTCCAAAACGGGTTTCCGCCCCCAGCACCGCGGGCAGCTCCGCCAGCGAGCGGATGCGCCGCCAGGCCCGCTCCCCCGCGCCGTCACCCGTCCCCTCGGCGGGCTCCTGGCCGTACCGGTCGATCAGGACGGAGAGCAGGCCGGCCTCGGCGGCGCCCCGGCCGTCGATCTCCGGGTGGTCGCCCACGTAGGCCACCTGTTCCGGCGGCAGCCCGAGGGCGTCGCAGGCCGCGTGGAAGGCCTCCGCGGCGGGCTTGGAGACGCCCAGGTCGACGGCGCAGAGCACCGCCTCGAAGCGGTCCAGCACGCCCAGGGTCCGCAGCTTGTGCTCCTGCACCAGCAGGCTGGAGTTGGACAGCACCGCGTGACGGTGACTGGGGACCAGGGCCTCCAGGGCGGGGAGGAAGTCGGGGAAGAGCGCCCACGCGGACTCGTAGTGCGCGATGTACCGCCCGAACCAGGCGTCGGCCTCGTCGTCGTCCAGGTCCCGGCCGGTGAAGGCCCGCACGCGCTCCCGGCAGTGCTCCTCGTAGGTGAGCTCGCCGGCGGCCACCCTCGCCCAGTGGAACTCGGTCACCTCGAACCAGCGGGCGAGGGCGTGGTCGGGGCTCCCGAAGGCCGGCGACAGGCCCTCGGCGACCACATGGGCGGCGATTCCGCTGCGGTCGGCGGTGCGGTAGTCGAAGAGGGTGTCGTCCACGTCCCATACGACGGCCTGGATCCTCATGGTTCGACGGTACGCCCGCCCCCGCCGTCCTGTCCCCGTTCCGGTCCGGTCGGACCGGCCGGACCGGCCGGACCGTCGGGGGGCAGCCAGGCGACGTGGCCCCCGGCCAGCTCCGCGGGCCGCCAGCCGCCGGCGTAGCCGGG
>NZ_JACADT010000295.1:0-6114 GCF_013421635.1 Streptomyces sp. UH6
GGCCGACGGGGCGGCGAACTCGCCCAGCTCCTGGCGGGCCTGGGCGATGCGCATCGCCTCGATGGTCAGGTCGTGCCGCATCTCCGAGCGGCTCCACGCCCGTTCCGCCAGCTCCCACAGCGTGGTCAGGTGCAGCGGGTTGGCGCCGGTCACCTCGGCCAGCGCGATCACCGCGCCCTTGGGCGGGAGCAGCCGGCCGTTGAGGTACCGCTCCCAGGACGTCCTGCTGTACCCGGTGTTGTCGGCGACGGCGGCGATGCCGAGGCCGCCGCGGTCCACCAGCATCCGCAGGGCGTCCGTGAACTCCCTGACCTCCGGGTCGAGTTCCTCCGGCAACGCCTTCCAACGCGGCATGGCTCCCCCTCCGCCCGAGCGTCCGGCCCCCTGCCGCGCGCCTCCCCCGCGCACGGCATTCCGGACGTCCCGACCACGTTAGCCCGATTCGGGCCGTTGCGGGAGAAGACCTCCCGTTCCCGTCACACGGTCACGAGTCGTCCACGGTGAAGTGGAGGAGGTCCTTGATGAACGGCAGCTCCAGCTTGGGGTCCGGCTGCACCATCAGCGCCAGCAGCACGATCGCCACGCCCAGCAGCCCGTACGTCACGACGTCGGTGAACCGCGACCGCACCGCCAGGATGCCGACGTGGGGCACCGCCCACCGCAGTGCCGCGCCCAGCAGCAGTCCGGCGCCCACCACCAGGGTGCCCAGCCGGAACATGCCGAACGCCGTGACCAGCAGCCCGATCGCGGCCACCGTGATGACCAGCAGGATCGGCCACTGCCGGGCCGGCGCCGGAGCGTCCCCGGGGGCGGCACGGCCGCCGCCCTCGGGGCGCGCGGTGTCGCGGGTGAACAGCGGGAACCTGCGGGTGACCCGCCTCGGCCGCCCCTGGTCGTCCGGGGCGCTGACCGCGTCCCGCACCACGGGCTCCGACGAGGCGCCCTCGGGCCCCGAGGTCTCCGGGGCCTCCGAAGTCTCCGGGGCCTCCGAACCCTTCGGGGCGTCCTGGGGGTCCACCGAGCCCGAGGCGTCCGGGGCGTCCGGGGCGTCCGGCACGTTCGCCGCGTCCGTGGAGCCGGTCCCGCCCCGCGTCTCAGCCGGCACGACGCTCCGCCGCCTCGACCACGTTGACCAGCAGCAGCGCCCGCGTCATCGGGCCCACGCCGCCCGGGTTGGGCGACAGGAAGCCGGCCACCTCGGCCACGTCCGGGTGGACGTCTCCGACGATCTTGCCCTCGTCGTTGCGCGAGACGCCGACGTCCAGCACGGCCGCGCCCGGCTTGATGTCCTCGGCGCGGATCAGGTGCGGCGCACCGGCCGCCGCGACCACGATGTCGGCCCGCCTGAGGTGCGCGGCCAGGTCCTTGGTGCCGGTGTGGCACTGGGTGACCGTGGCGTTCTCGGAGCGGCGGGTCATCAGCAGCGGCATCGGGCGGCCGATGGTGACGCCGCGCCCGACCACCACCACCTCGGCGCCCTTGGTCTCCACGCCGTAACGGCGCAGCAGGGTGAGGATGCCGTTGGGGGTGCAGGGCAGCGGGGCGGGCTCGTTGAGCACCAGGCGGCCGAGGTTCATCGGGTGGAGGCCGTCGGCGTCCTTGTCCGGGTCCATCAGCTCGAGGATCCGGTTCTCGTCGATGCCCTTGGGCAGCGGCAGCTGGACGATGTAACCGGTGCAGGCCGGGTCCTCGTTGAGTTCGCGGACGACCGCCTCGATCTCCTCCTGGGTGGCCGTGGCGGGCAGCTCGCGCTGGATGGAGGCGATGCCGACCTGGGCGCAGTCGCGGTGCTTGCCGGCGACGTACTTACGGCTGCCGGGGTCGTCCCCCACCAGCAGGGTGCCGAGACCGGGCGTGACGCCCTTCTCCTTCAGCTTCGCCACGCGGGCGGCAAGCTCGGACTTGATCTCGGCCGCGGTGGCCTTGCCATCGAGAATCTGGGCGCTCATGCCCCCATCCTCCCGGATGACCCTGGCCATGTTCAAAACAGGGCCGGGGCGGGGCCACGACCAACCCGGACGGCTCCGGCCTGCGCCTACTCCCGGTGAGGCGCGCGTTGCACTTCCGCAACAGGTCGCCCCGACGGGTGGACAGGGGCGGATCGGTGCAGAACGATGAATCGGCAGTGCAGCGGGCAACCGGGGGGCCAGACCGCACACGCGCACCTTCCTCCGCAGACGATCGCCCGTCGTGGCCCTGTCACGCGTCGAGGTTTCGGAGAAAGGGAACCACCATGAGCTATGGCGACCCCAACAACCCCTACGGAGCGCCGCAGCAGCAGCCGCCGTCGGGTCCCGGTTACGGCTACCCGCAGCAGCAGCCGCCCGCCCAGCAGCAGGGCTACGGCTACCCGCAGCACCCCCAGCAGCAGGGCTACCCCAGCTACCCGGGCGCCACGCAGGTCCCCCAGTCGATGCCGGGTCTCCTCGTCACGGCGCGGGTGTTCCTGTTCATCATCGGCGGCTTCCAGATCATCGTCGGCGGCATCATGCTGCTCGCCGCCGCGGGCAGCGGCGCGCTGACCACGAGCCAGCTGGAGAGCGCCGGTCTCAGCGGCATCAGCCCGGACGCGGTCACCGGCATATTCGCGGGCCTGGGCCTGCTGTTCCTGGCACTGTCGCCGCTGTCCATCACGCTCGGCGTGAAGTTCGCCAAGGGCGGCAACGGCGTGCGGATCACCACCATCGTCTACGGCGCGGTCGGCGCGGCGATGGGTCTGCTGGCGCTGGTCGGCGGCGGATTCGCGGGCGTGCTGTGGCTGGCCTTCAGCGGCGTCATGATCGCCGCCTGCGCCCAGCCCTCCGGCAAGGCCTGGTTCAACCGCCCGCGGTACTGAGCGCGCCCTACTGAGCGCGCCCGCGGTACTGAGCGGACCCGCGGTACTGGCCCACGCTCGGTGCCGAGCCCGCCGGGGGCACGGCCCGGCAGGACGGCGAACGGCGGCGGTATCGGCCCACCCCCCAAGGGAGGCCGACACCGCCGCCGCGTCATGTCACCGGCGGACCAGGTCCGCGTGCGGCGGAACCTCAGTGGAAGAAGTGCCGCGTGCCGGTGAGGTACATGGTGACGCCCGCCTTCTTCGCGGCCTCGACCACCAGCTCGTCGCGGACCGAACCGCCCGGCTGGACCACGGCCTTGACGCCCGCCGCGGTGAGGATCTCCAGCCCGTCCGGGAACGGGAAGAAGGCGTCGGAGGCGGCGTAGGAGCCGCGCGCCCGCTCCTCACCGGCCCGCTCGACGGCCAGCTTGGCGGAGTCGACCCGGTTGACCTGGCCCATGCCGACGCCGACCGAGGCGCCGTCCTTGGCGAGCAGGATCGCGTTGGACTTCACCGCGCGGCACGCCTTCCAGGCGAACGCCAGCTCGGCCAGCTCGGCCTCGGAGAGCGCCTCGCCGGTGGCCAGCGTCCAGTTGGCCGGGTCGTCGCCCTCGGCCTGGAGCCGGTCGGTGACCTGGAGCAGCGCGCCGCCGTCGATCGGCTTGACCTCGACGGGCGCCGACGGGGCCTCGGCGGCCCGCAGGACACGGATGTTCTTCTTCCGGGCGAGGATCTCGACGGCGCCGTCCTCGTAACCGGGCGCGACGATGACCTCGGTGAAGATCTCGGCGACCTGCTCGGCCATCTCCTTCGACACCGGCCGGTTGACCGCGATCACGCCGCCGAACGCGGAGAGCGGGTCGCAGGCGTGCGCCTTGCGGTGCGCCTCGGCGACGTCGGCGCCGACCGCGATGCCGCACGGGTTGGCGTGCTTGATGATCGCGACGCAGGGCTCGGCGTGGTCGTACGCGGCACGGCGCGCGGCGTCCGTGTCCGTGTAGTTGTTGTACGACATCTCCTTGCCGTGCAGCTGCTCGGCGCGGGCCAGGCCGCCGTGCGCGTCCTCGGAGAGGTAGAGCGCGGCGGGCTGGTGCGGGTTCTCGCCGTAGCGCAGGGTGTGGCTGCGCTGCCAGGTGGCGCCGAGGAAGTCGGGGAACTGCGACTGCTCGTCCGCCGGGGCGTACTCCGAGGCGAACCAGGAGGCGACGGCCACGTCGTAGGAGGCGGTGTGCTGGAACGCCTCGGCGGCCAGCCGCTTGCGGGCGGCCAGGTCGAACCCGCCGCCCTTCACCGCGGCCAGCACGTCGCCGTAGCGGGCGGGGCTGGTGACCACGGCGACCGAGGGGTGGTTCTTGGCGGCGGCGCGGACCATGGAGGGGCCGCCGATGTCGATCTGCTCGACGCACTCGTCGGCCGAGGCGCCGGAGGCGACGGTCTCCCGGAACGGGTAGAGGTTGACGACCACCAGGTCGAAGGGGGCGACGCCCAGCTCGTCGAGCTGCTGCCGGTGGCTGTCCAGGCGCAGGTCGGCCAGGATGCCGGCGTGGACCTTCGGGTGCAGCGTCTTGACGCGGCCGTCGAGGCACTCCGGGAAGCCGGTCAGCTCCTCGACCTTGGTGACGGGCACGCCCGCGGCGGCGATCCGGCCGGCGGTGGAGCCGGTGGAGACCAGCTCGACGCCCGCCTCGTGGAGGCCCTGGGCCAGCTCCTCGAGGCCGGTCTTGTCGTAGACGCTGACCAGCGCGCGACGGATGGGCCGCTGGGTCGTGACAGTGCTGTCGGCGGTCACGGGATAACTACCTTTCGTCCCTCAATGCGGTAGCCGTTGCGGGCGAGACGCCCCACGACATCGACGAGCAGCCTTCGCTCGACTTCCTTGATGCGCTCGTGCAGAGCGCTCTCGTCGTCCTCGTCCCGGATCTCGACCACGCCCTGGGCGATGATCGGGCCGGTGTCGACGCCGTCGTCGACGAAGTGGACGGTGCATCCGGTGACCCTGGCGCCGTACGCGAGCGCGTCCCGCACGCCGTGGGCCCCGGGAAAACTGGGCAGCAGGGCGGGGTGCGTGTTGACGAACCGTCCGCCGAAGCGGGCCAGGAACTCCTTGCCCACGATCTTCATGAAACCGGCGGAGACGACCAGGTCCGGCCGGTGGGCGGCGACCGCCTCGGCGAGCGCGGCGTCCCACTCCGCACGGGTGGCGTGGTCCTTCACCCGGACGACGAAGGTCGGCAGCCCGGCGCGCTCGGCACGCGCCAGCCCCTCGATGCCTTCCCGGTCGGCGCCGACGGCGACGATCTCGGCCCCGTACTCCTCGGTGCCGGTCGTCTCGATGGCGTCGAGGAGAGCCTGGAGGTTCGTACCGGATCCGGAGACCAGGACGACGAGGCGCTTGACCACGGACGCGGGCGGCTTGGCGGCGGCCACGGCGGGGCCCTTTCTCGGGGGAGCGGCGTTTCCGGCCGGTCGTACGCGCGGCTTTGTACGGACGTACGAATGCTTCGCGCCCCGGAATACGGGGAAGTCTACGAAGCGGTCGACCGGCAGCAACGATACCCGGCACTTCGGACGGCCCCCACGGGACGGGGGCGGGGCCGGGCGGTAGCGTCTGCCCTGTGCGACGCGGAACCGGGCGGGAACGTCCCAGGTGCGCCACGCGTTCCGAAGAGGGAAGGGGCCGGGGCCCTGGGGTCCCTCCCCGCGCGGGATGTGCCGTACGGCACATCCTCGAGGCTCCTCCCGCGCTCTTCGGGCGGCTTCGTCGTGGCAACCGGCGGCTTCGGCCGTGCGGCGGGACGCAGCCCTTCCAGCCGTCCAGCCGTCAGACCAGCACGCGAGACCACACCGGAGCAGCACGCCAGGCCAGCAGGTAGGAAACAGCCCGCCAGACCGCCAGTCAGACCGCCAGTAGTCAGACAGCCAGTCAGACAGCACGCCAGTCTCTTCAGTCACCAGCCGTTCCAGTCAGGGGAAGACGCTCACCCGATGCCCGACCGCAGCAGTCCGCGACTCCTCACCCTTCCCACGCGCCTCGCGCCCGGTACACGGGGACATGCCTCGCCGGGAGGGGAGCGTGGCGGCGTGCTGCTGCGGAAGCCCTCCGAGCCCGGTTCCACGGCCCATGACGGCCGGCGGGACGCCGACGGCCGGCGGAACGCGGCCGGCGACAACGAGGACAACCCGTTCGCCCCGCCGCCGGAGAACCAGCCCTCGCAGGAAGGCCGCTGGAGCGACCGGCAGCCCGAGAGCGGTGGCGGCGGCTGGGCCGGCTGGGGCCAGCGGCCCGGCGGACCGGG
>NZ_JACADT010000296.1:0-6103 GCF_013421635.1 Streptomyces sp. UH6
GCTGGACCACGCACTGTGGACCTTCCACGCCCAGGACGCGCTGACACGCTGGGCAGGGCCGGCCACCGCCCTCCGCGCCCCCCTTGCCGCCGTCCCGGCCCGCGGGCCCGCCCGGGAACCGGACCCGGTCGCTCTGCTCGCCGCACACACCGGACGCGAAGTGATCGCCGTCGACGGCTGCGCGGGCCCTCCGGCGGACGAGGGCCTGGCCGTCGTCCGGCTGATCGCCCCAGGAACGTCACCCCTGTCGGCCCACCCGGTACCGGGAGTGCCTCCCCACCCGTTCGGCTGACCACCCGTTCGGCCGACCACCCCGGCACGCCACGCGCGGCACACACTCCACGACCCGGACCGGCCACGACCACAGCTCCGCGCCCTGTCCACGCCCGCACCGGGAGAACCTCACATGTCCACGTTCCCGCGCGACACATCGATCCAGCCCTCCTACACCGCGCTGTTCGCCGACCGGTACGACGACTGGTTCGCCGCGTCGAACACCGAATCCACCGTCGGCTTCCTGGCAGCCCTCGCGAAGGAGGGCCCGCCCGGCCCCCTGCTCGAACTGGGCAGCGGCACCGGCAGGGTGGCCCTGCCACTGGCCTCACTGGGCCTCACCGTCGAAGGGCTCGACGCATCCCCCGACATGACAGCCCAACTCCACGCCAAACCCGGCGGCAACGCGGTCCGGGTCACCCTCGGCGACTTCTCCGCACCTCCGGAGCCGGCGGACACCGGCCGGTTCGCCCTCGTCTACGCGGCCGGCGGCACCTTCGCCGAGCTCGACACCCAAGAGGCCCAGCGCCGCTGCCTCGCCTCCGCCGCCCGGCGACTGAAGCCCGGCGGACGGCTCGCTCTCGACGCGCATCTGCCCGAGGCACTCGCCACCCGCGGCACCGGCACCCAGCCGGTGGACACACCCGGTGAGGGTTTCGTGCTCCGCACCCGCACCCTGCACCCCGCCCGCCAGCAGTACACCTCCGACTACGCGGTCCTCGACGACGGCCGCATGCGCCACGTGCGCGTCTCCTTCCGCTACTTCACCCCCGGCGAACTCGACCTGCTGGCGGAACTGGCCGGCCTGCGGCTCGTGCGCCGTACCGGCGGCTGGTCGGGACGGCCACTGACCGACTCCAGTACCCACCACGTCTCCGTGTACGAACTGCCCGTGTCCCCGCCTTGAGTCCCTCGACCACCCGGTGGGCCGGGCGCTTGAGTCCACCGGCCGTGAAGTGGCGCAGGAAACGCCCGGCCCTTACGACATGAGGCAGGGCCCTGCAACGCGGCCGGGTAGGGCGGGCGAGATCCACAGCAGGTTGCCCATGCGGTCGGCTCGACGAAGCACGGCAGAGGCTGGGTCCGGCTCGTAGACGGGGCCGCGGCCATCAACGGGGCGAAGAACTCTTCGGCCGCGTTCCCGAGGCCCAGCAGCTGAGCCACCTCTGTGGCGCATGACAGGAAGCAACGTGCATCTGCGGCGGCGTGCTCTTCCTCGGATCACGGTGGCGTTCGGGACCGCCTCGGGCCGGAGGGCTCGAGGCGGTGGTTGCCGTTCCGTAGGCGATGCACCGCTGGACGGAGCGTGAGGCGGGGGCTCGGCATCGGGACCGGTGACTCCTCACCCCCATCCTCCGCCGCGCCGAGCCCGCCGGGAGCGAACTGTCGCGCGGACGGCGACGATCACGAAGGCCGCCGCGCCCGCCGCCACCAGGCAGCGCTGGAGCAGGGTCGCGAGGCTGTCACCGTCCCCTTCCGGTGAGGCCAGTGCGTCCTCGTCGCCTCGTTCCGGCGCCGGAGGGGCTTCACCTCCGAGCCAGATCCCGTCGCCGGACTTCGTCGGCTCGGTGAGGGAGCGGTTCACGTCGTCGGTGAGGGCGGAGGAGGCGGACGTCACGCGGTTGAAGGGGACGTTCGTGAAGTCGACGCCTCCGTAGACGTAGGTGCGCGTGTAGAGGTAATCGCCCTTGCGAGTGGTCTTCTCGACGTTGAATTCACCCTTGGTGTACGAGCGCACGTACGCGTCGAACGTGTCCCGGGGCTTCCAGTCCCGCCGGGTCGCGTAGGCGCTGATGTCACCGCTGTCGATGACCCCGCCGTACGTCGTCCGCTGCGTCCTGCTCAGGTCCCGGTACCACTCCGCGGCGATCCGGCTGAGGTAGACCCTGCGGAGATCCGCGTACTCGGGAGCGGTGTTCACCGCGTCCACCACGCGCGGCAGGATGAGCCGCCGGAAGGCCGACTCGTTGTGCTCCTGGACCGCTTCCGACTGCTCCTTGCACGAGGTCGCGCCCGAGCCGCCGCTCTGCTTGAGGTACTGCGTCTCCATCTGGACGTCCAGCGGGGATTCGAGGATGTGCAGCTCCTCGCCCGTCGTGTACACGGTCGCCGGTGCCGGGACGATCCAGGTACGGAACGAGGTGCACGAGCCTTTCAACGAGTCCCAGTACGTGGCGCCCAGGGAGGTGTCCGGGTGGATCAGCTTCCCCGTCGTCTTCTTCAGCAGCAGGTCCGCCTGCAGCATGATGCGGCCGGTGTCGGTGCGGCCGAGCCGGGCGTCGATGATGCGGTCCGGCTCGTTCGGGTTGAGATTGACCCAGAAGGTGGAGGGTTCGAGCTGGAGCCAGGTGAAGAAGGAGTCGGAGGCCTGCTGGGCGTTGGCCAGTCCGGTCAGCGAGGTGCCCTTCGCGGTGACCGGGGCCTTGAAGGCGTAGTTGAGGCCGCCGGAGTCGGAGAGGTAGCGCAGTTCGAGGCGGGTGAAGTCGATGCCGCCGGTGTTTCCCGGGCCGAGGACGCGGGCGAGGCCGCCCGCTCTGCCCGGGGTCGTCTGTCCGCCGCAAGGGGCCGTGGCGGCGGCCGGGCGGTAGACGCTGTGATCCGCTGACGGGGGGCACTCCCGTGAAGGACTGAAGAGGTGGCCGGCGGCTTCCCGCAGGGCGGTGGTGCCCGCCTCGAACTCTCCGGTGTCGTAGCCCGAGGAGGGGTGGAGGATACGGACGTTCGGGTTTCCCTGGAACTGCCGGGCCAGGGCCTCGGCCTGTTCCCGGGTCTTTCCGACGAACACCACATTGTCGGCCTGGGTCTTCCGGCCGTCCGGGAGTTTGTTCCGAATCGTGTTGGCCATCTTCCCGAGGTCCTCGGAGGCCGATCCCGCATTGCTCGTACCGGTCGCGTCGACCACGTCCACGCTGATCAGCTTTCCGTTGCTCCAGGAGAGCTTGAGCATGTCGGCGGTGGTGCCGGAGAGCGGGCCGCTGCCGCCGATGGGGCCCTTGGGGACCAGGGGGTTGGCGTCCGACTGGAAGACGTACTGGACGCCGGTCCTCGTCTTCCGGTCGTAGGCCAGCCCCGACTGCTGGAGCTGCCGCGTCATCTGGGCGTGGGCGGCGTCCGCGTAGGCGTTGTCGCCGGCCGAGGCGAGACGATGGGGAACGCCGTTGGCGTCGATGATGAAGTCCGCGCCGTCGATGGTGCGGGCCGTCAGAGGCGGGCCCCACTTGGTGTGCGGGGGTGAGGTGGCCGTTGCGCCAGGGCTCGCGGCCAGACCCAGTAAGGTCGCGAGCAGGAGCAGAACCAGTGAGAAGCGCCGCGATAACGCCATGAGGACTCCCATTTCGTGTCGTGGACACGCTAGGAGACGCCTCCTCGCCCCCGGTCGGTTCTGCTCAGCGTCCCCGTCACGCTGATGCCCGGGTCGTGGCTTCGGGAAGTACGGGGGAGGGGGACCTCCGTGAGCTTGCCGTCGTACAGCATCCACAGGCCGAAACAATCGTCCTCCTCGTCGCGGACCAGGACCTGCAGGGAGTACGGGTCGGGCCACGGCAGGGACTCCAGATGGGGCAGCAGCCCGCGCCAGTTGTGCCGGATGAACTGAACGACCCAGGCGTAGCACTCCTCCGAGTCCGAGTCCGAGTCCGAGCCGACGCCGGTGCCCGCGAAGAGGGAGTCGTTGACGCGGGTGAAGCACTGGTGCCACTCCCGCTCCGGATCGGGCCGGGTCAGCGGTTCCATCACGGCTTCGGCGTTCCGGGCGAGGACGATGACCTCCGCGTATCTGCTCATGCCGCCCAGTGTGCCGCCCTCGTCGGGGCTGGGAGGAGTCGCTTCGTGAATGATCACCGGTAGGTCATCCCGGAACCGGACAGGAACTTTCGGTGACGAGGCGGCGCCGATGGACGCAGGCTGGTCCACGACCACCACAACCGTGCCGAACTTGTCGCGGAGCTTGTCGAAGACCGTCTTCCCGGCCGGGGTCAGGCCATGGGTGCCGGCCTCGGCGGTCGGGAGCCGTTCGCGCGCGTCCACGTTGTGCAGACCTGCCGCCCGCAGCGGCCGGTCATCGCGCCCGGCCGGGGGCAACAGTCATGCCGGGCCCGGAAGTCGGCGGCCCTCTTGCAGGACCGCGAAGAAGATGACGGGGCGCCTGGAGAGCAGTCACTAACGGACGGGACACGGCCGTGACACGCGGCGGAAACGGGCCGTCCCTAATTTCTGTCAACCGACAGGAATTCGCAGGGACGACCTGGACGACCCACCTTCGCGACAGGGGACCGCCATGACCGTGACCACCGATCCCACGCCGACGGCCTCTCCACCGCCCGGTGACGGCGACGCGCTCGGCCAGTTCGGCTACCCGCAGGAACTGCGGCGGCGGATGGGCCGGTATGCCTCCTTCGCCGCCGGGTTCTCCTTCATCTCCGTGCTCACCACCGTCTTCCAGTTCTTCTCGCTCGGCTACTCCTTCGGCGGTCCGGTCTTCTTCTGGACCTGGCCAGCCGTCCTCGTGGGACAGCTCCTCGTCGCCGCCTGCTTCGCCGAGCTCGCCGCACGGCTGCCCATCGCGGGGGCCATCTACCAGTGGGCGAGCAGGCTGGGCGGCCGCTCCTTCGGCTGGTACGCGGGCTGGATCATGGTGATCGGACGGATCGTGGTCGTCGCGGCCGCCGCGCTCGCCCTGCAGGTCGTCCTGCCCGCCGTCTGGTCCGGGTTCCAGGTCGTCGGCGGTGACCCGTCGCCCACGACGCCCACCGGAGCGGCCAACGCGGCCCTCCTGGGTCTCGTCCTACTGGCGCTGACCACCCTGCTCAACGTCCTGGACAACCGCGCCCTGTCGGCGGTCAACACCGTCGGTGTCACCGCCGAGATCGCCGGGGTCGCTCTGATCGTCACCCTGCTGGCCACCCACGCGGAGCGCGATCCGGGCGTCACCCTGCACACCGGCGGGCAGGGCGGCCTCATCACAGCCCTCCTGGTGGGCTCGTTCACCGCCGCGTACGTCCTGATCGGGTTCGAGAGCGCGAGCGAGATGAGCGAGGAGACCGTCAACCCCCGTCGCACCGCGCCCCGGACCACGCTCACCGCCCTCACCACCTCCGGCGTGTGCGGCGGACTGCTGCTGCTCGGCGGACTGCTCGCGGCGCCCAGCCTCACCGACGGGCGCCTGGCGAGCGAAGGGCTCGGCTACGTGCTCACCAGCACCCTCGGCGACGGTCTCGGCAAGGTGCTGCTCGCCGACGTGGCCCTGGCCATCTGCGCGGCGACCCTCGCCATCCAGACCTCGGCGACCCGCATGCTCTTCTCCATGGCGCGCGACGGTGTCCTGCCCCGCTCCTCGTGGCTGGCGCGGGTGCCGCGGAGGACCGGGATGCCCGGCAGGGCCGCGGTGGTGGCGGGTGCCTGCGCGGCGCTGCTGCTCCTGCTCAACCTGGCGTCGCCGCAGGCGTTCCTGGCCATCGGCACCACCTGCATCGCGATGGTGTACCTGGCGTATGCGATGGTCACCGGGCCGATGCTGGTGCGGCGGTTGCGGGGTGAGTGGCGGCCGGCCCGCGGCGAGCTCGACGAACTCGGCCGGCCGCTGTTCTCCCTGGGCCGCTGGGGCCTGCCCGTGAACGCGCTCGCGGTGGTCTACGGTCTGTTCATGACGGTCAACCTCGCCTGGCCGCGCGCCGAGGTGTACGACCCCGAGGGCGGCCACTGGTACTTCCGGTGGTTCACCGTCCTGGTCCTCGCGGCCACGGTCGCGACCGGGGCGGCGTACCGCTGGTACCGCCGCCGCAAGGACACCGCGGGGCGGGCGAACGGCGCGGGGAGCACCGTCGCGGCGGAA
>NZ_JACADT010000297.1:0-6094 GCF_013421635.1 Streptomyces sp. UH6
GCGCCGCCGCGGACCGCGCCGGAGCCGCAGAGCAGCACCGAGGGGTGGCGGGTGGCCACGCCCCAGCGGGAGGCGGGGGTGGACAGGTCGGCGTCGTCGGCGGCCCAGGGCCAGGACAGGTCGCCGTGGAAGATGTGGCCGCCGGGCATCGCCACGTCCGCCTCGACGTCCTGCGGGATCTTGGCCTCGACGCAGGGCCGCCCGTCGGCGTCCCGGGCCACCACCGAGTCGATCGGGTCGAGGAGGTGCTCGTCCAGCGAGGCGACGGCCCGCCGCACCGCCTCCGCCGTGCGTTCGGCGCGGGTGGCCGGGTCGTCGAAGAGGGTGGCGGGCAGGTGGAGGCCGAAGTAGGTGAGGGTGTGGGTGCCCTCCGGGACGTCGCCGAGGACGGACGGGTCGGTGAGCGAGTGGCAGTACACCTCTCCGGGCAGACGGCTCGGGACGCGGCCCGCGGCGGCCTCGGCGTGCGCGGTCTCCAGGTCGTCGTAGTCCTCGCCGAGGTGGAGGGTGCCGGCGAAGGCGACGCGGGGATCGGCGCCGGACCTGAGCCGGGGCAGCCGGTCGAGCAGGAAATTGATCTTCAGCTGGGAGCCGACCGGCTTGTCGGCCGGGTCGCGGTGCTCGCCGAGGAGCCCGTCGAGCACCCACGGCGCGGCGTTGGAGAGCACGAACCGCGCCTCCAGGACGGCTCCGCCCGCGACCTCCACCTCGGCGCCGCCGGGGCCGGGCCGGACGGCGGTGACCTCGGCGCCCGTCACCAGCTCGGCGCCCGCGCGGACGGCGGAGGCGGCCAGGGCGTCGGTCACCGCGCCCATCCCGCCGACCGGGACGCGCCACTCCCCGGTGCCGTTGCCGATGAGGTGGTAGAGGAAGCAGCGGTTCTGGATCAGCCGCGCGTCGTGCAGGCCGGCGAAGGTGCCGATCAGCGCGTCGGTGGCGACCACGCCGCGGACGGTCCGGTCCGCGAAGCGCCGCTCCAGCGTCTCCCCCAGCGGCCGCCGCACGATCTCCTCCCAGAGCCCGGCGTCGACGCGCCGCCGCAGCTCGCCCTCCCTCGGCAGCGGCTCGGTGAGGGTGGGGGCCAGGACCTCGGCCAGCTCGCCGACCTGTGCGTAGAACGCGCTCCACGCCTCGTACTCGGCGTCCGACCCGGTGAGGCGGCGGAAGCTGTCCCGGGTCGCCGGGCCCTCCGGTCGCTCCACCAGGAGTCCGCCGGGCACCCCGTCGCGCAGCACGGGCGTGTAGGAGGCGGTGGAGCGGGAGGCCAGCTCGAGGTCCAGGCCGAGGTCCCGGGCGATCCGCTCCGGCATCAGGGAGACCAGGTAGGAGTAGCGCGAGAGCCGGGTCGGGCGGCCGGGGAACGCCCGGGCGGAGACCGCGGCGCCGCCGGTGCGGTCCAGGCGCTCCAGCACGGCGACGGACAGACCGGCACGGGCCAGGTAGGCGGCAGCGGCGAGGCCGTTGTGGCCGCCGCCGACCACGACGACGTCGTAGGCGGTGCGGCTCGTCCTGATCGGTTGGATCGATGTCATGGCCCATACCCTGGCGCACGGCTCGCGGCCGGCGTGCATGGGACCGCGCTCCCGCGGTGACCCGGAGGGGGTACGCGGAGGCTGCCGGGCCCCTCGAGGGAACCCCGCGGCCCGAGGGACACGTTCCACCACTGCGGGTACTGTGAGCGCACGCCGCCAGGGGGAAGGACCAGAAGATGATCATTTTCGGCACCAAGGGCTACCTGTACCAGCTCGCCATGCTGACGCTGGTGTGCGGCAACTGCGGCAATCCCGCCGCGCACGCGCTGCGCAAGCACGTCACGAAGTTCACGCTGTTCTTCGTGCCGCTCTTCCCGGTCTCGGTGAAGTACTCGACGCAGTGCACCTTCTGCGGTGCGCAGCGGCGGCTGAACGCCTCGGAGGCGGAGCAGCTGCAGGCGGGCGCGGCGGGCGGCCAGGGCGATCCGCTCCAGGGCCGGCCGCAGCAGCCGTACCAGTCCTGACCCCGCACCGGCCTCGCGTCCGGCCTCGCCGCACGGGACGGCGGCGGGCCGGGTGCGGCCCGCCGCCGTCGCGTGTACCGGTGCTCCCGGCGGTGCTCCTCTACCGGTGGGAGCGGAACTCGACGACCTGCTGGTAGGTGGGGCGGTTCTGCCAGCTGACCGGGGCGTGGGTGATGCCGCCCAGCGCCCGGTGGATCACGGCGTCGGCGCACCACTGGTCCCCCGCGTCGCAGTGCTCGTCACCGGGGTAGACCTGCGCGGCGGTCCGGCCCGCGGCCTCCTTGAGCGTCCGGGCCAGCACCGCCCGGCAGTCGGCGAGGTCGCCGGCGCCGCAGTAGGGGCGGGCCAGGCCGCCGTCCACCTCGTCGCCGAGCACGGCCCGCACATCCTTGTCGACATAGCTCCACCAGCCGTACTGGAAGGCGCTTCCGGCGTGGCCGCCGGTGGGGCCGTGCGAGGCCCCCGGCGGTTCGTCGACGGGCAGGTTGGCCTCGAACGCGGCGTACAGGTCCTCGCCGAGGCCCGGCTGGAACTGGGCCTTGACCAGCAGCGGCCACCACGCGTCGAGGATGCGTATGGCGTCGGCGTGGGCGTACCGCTCGGAGCCGGCCGAGGTCTCGGTGCGCAGGGAGCCGGCCGACACCCAGGCGGAGAGCCTGCCGATCGCCTCGGTGACCGCCGGGTCGTCCACCGGGCCGCTGCGCAGCACCCGCAGCAGCTTGGGCAGCACCTGTTCGGCGCGCAGGTCGGCGAGGCCGGCCTCGGCCATGGCGCGGGTGAGCGACGCCCGGGTGACGTTCCCCTCGTCGACCAGTTCCCGGACGCGGTCGTCGAGCAGGTCGCCGCGGTGGACGGAGCCGTTGCCCCAGGAGGCGGCGGTGTAGCCGTCGGCGAGCTTGTTGTTCCAGGAGATGTAGTAGTCCTGGTCGACGGACTGCGGGTGCTCGGCCGGCGGCGTGTAGGAGGCCCGGTTGTTCTCCGGGTTCCAGTTGCGCCACTCGTAGCGGGGGTCGGCCCAGGCCGGGAAGTCCGGGTCGACCCCGGCGGCCCGGACGGGGTTGTCGCCGCTGTTGTAGTAGGCGGTGTGGTCGGCGTCGGCGTAGAGCCAGTTGAAGGTGAAGTTGATGTGCTGGGTGGCCTGCTGGAAGGACTGCGGGCCGGTGACGTGTCCGGGGTCGTTGAGCATCTGGAAGCCGACGATCGAGTCGACCTCGTGCCGGTAGGAGGTGCGCAGCGTGGTGTAGGCGACCTTCTTGCCGCCGACGGTGGCGCGGTACTCGACCGGACCGTACTTGGTCAGCCAGGCGCGCATCGTGTAGGAGCCGGCGGGGGTGGAGTCGGCGACGGTGGGCTTCCAGGAGTTGGTGTGCTCCACCTTCTCCATGGCCACGCACTGACCGCGGTAGAGGTAGTGGTGGTCGTCCTGGCACAGTTCCACGGCGTAGGTGTCGATGATGTCCTGCGCCGAGGTGGTCGCGGACCAGGCGTAGTCCTGGCCGCGGCCGAGCTGGACGTACATCGACAGTCCCGCGAAGGAGGCGCCGCGGGCGCTGATGCCGGGGCCCTGGATCTCCTGCAGCAGCAGGAGTTGCGGCGCGAAGTAGCCGGTCTGCGGCCCGAACACGGCGACGGGGTGCCCGCTCGCGGTGTGCTCGCCGCTGACCACCAGGGCGTTGGACATGCCGCGCCGGGCCGAGCCGACGGCGGCCTCGGTGGCCGCCCTGGTGGCGGCGTCGGCCTTGGCCGTGGTGGCGCTGCCGGTGCGGTTGTGCACCAGCGGTTCGCGGGTCACCGAGCCCGGGTCGGGCAGGGCCGTGCCCTGCGGGTCGTCGGGCTTCACGGCGTAGGGGAACGAGGCGCCGCGGACCGTGACGGCCGCTTCCGGGTCGTCGCGTTCGCGGAAGGACTCCCAGACCCGGGTGCCCTCCTCGACGCCGTAGCGGGACTGCGCGGCGAGCAGCGACAGGGCGTTCTCCACCTCGCCGCCTCCGCCGGAGCCGAAGAGGGCGCCGATGACGGAGGCCAGGGCGACCAGGTCGGTGAGCTTGAAGCGCTCGATCCTGCCCAGGTTGAGGATGGCGTCCTTGTGGCCGGTGAGCACGTACTCGCCGGGGAAGTAACGGCCCTTGTCGGAGGCCTCGATGTAGGCGTTGACGCCGTCCACGTAGGCCTGTGCGTCGGCCAGGGCCTGGCGGCCGCGTTCGCCGTTCTCGGCGGCCACCCGGTCGATCTGGGCCTGGAGTTCGGCCTCGGTGTAGGGCGCGGAACGCCAGAACTCCTGCTCCAGGGCCTGGTTGCCCGGGGCGCCGCCGGCGAAGGAGGTGAGCCGTCCGCGTCCCACGTGCCGGAAGACGTCCATCAGCCACAGCCGGTCCTCGGCGGCGGCGTACCCGGCACCGAACTCGGTGCCGTAGCGGGTGGTGCCGGTGATGTGCGGGACGCCGGTGGCCTTGTCGCGGACGATGGTGACGTCGGTGCGTCCGGCGGGCCGCTTGGTGGAGGCGACCTGGTCGGCGGGGACCCCGAAGGAGGCGTCGTTGAAGAACTCGTCGATGGTGGAGTCGGTCAGCTCCGGATAGCCGGTGGCCAGGTCGGCGTAGGGGCCCAGCTGGTCGTCGCTGTGCGCGGGGACGATGCCGACGGTCTGGTCGAGCAGGATCTCGGCGAGGGTGGCGGTGCCGTCAGCGCCGGGCGGCAGGATGTCCGCGCAGCCGTCGCCGCAGTGGTCGGTGGCCGCGGCGGGCGCGGCCGCGGGGGCGTTCGGTGCGGCGGCCGACGGGAAGGCGGGAGCGAGCAGGGCGCAGATCATGGCGCCGGTCAGCAGGCCGGCGGTTCTCCGGCCGGCGCGTCTGCGGGTGGTTCCTCTGTCAGGGGCGGTGCGTGGGGTGTGCCGGGTCACGGCGGCTCCTCCCGACGGGGACGGGACCAGGAGGTTACCGCCGGTAGCCGGGCAGTTGAAGATGCCGGTGCGTCAGTTTCCGTGGAGGAATCCGGGGTGGGTGGCGGACCGGTGGAGGGTGACCACGCATCCGAGGACCGGCCGGGCCGCGGCCTCGCGCCCGGCCCGGGCCACGCGCACCCGGTCCTGACCGGCCGTACCCGGAGTTCCCGACCGGCGTCCTTATTCCGGAAATTGGGCGCCTTCACCACCCAGACCCTCGCGTAACGACCCGGTGGCGGAGGCCCGGAAGCCGGGGACGGGCCCGGCGCCGGGAGGTCCCCCGTATCGTGGGCGCATGGATCTTCGATTGCCCAGGTGGCCACGGAACCGTGTGCTCGCGGCGGCAGCGGCCGCCGTCGTGCTGGCGGGCGCCGGGACCTGGACGGCCGTGGCCTCCGGCGACGACGCGCCCGCGGTACGGCACACCGAGCAGATGATGACGATGGACGGCGGGGTGCGGATCGACACCTCGTACTTCACCTCCGGCCCGTCCGGCGAGCGCCGCCCCGCGGTCCTCCTCGGCCACGGGTTCGGCAACGACAAGGAGGAGGTCCGCGGTCAGGCGGAGGAACTGGCGAGGAGCGGGTACGCGGTACTGACCTGGTCGGCCCGCGGGTTCGGGGAGTCCACCGGCAAGATCGGGCTCAACGACCCGGAGGCCGAGGTCGCCGACGTCTCCCGGCTGATCGACTGGCTGGCCGCCCGCCCCGAGGTGCGGCTGGACGAGAAGGGCGATCCCCGGGTGGGCGCCGCCGGCGCCTCCTACGGCGGCGCGATCGCCCTCCTGGCGGCCGGGCACGACGGCCGGATCGACGCGCTGGCACCGGCGATCACCTACTGGAACCTCTCCGACGCGCTCTTCCCCGACGGGGTCTTCAAGAAGCTGTGGGCCGGGACGTTCATCAGCTCCGGCGGCGGCTGCTCCCGCTTCGAGGAGGAGCTGTGCCGGATGTACCAGCGGGTCGCGGAGTCCGGCGAGCCGGACGTCGAGGCCATGGAGCTGCTGGCCGAGCGCAGCCCGGTCGCCGTCGGTGACCGCATCAAGGCGCCGACGCTGCTGATGCAGGGCCAGAGCGACTCGCTCTTCCCCCTGGACCAGGCCGACGCCGCCGCCCGGGCCATCGGCGCCAACGGCGCCCCGGTGGCGGTCGACTGGC
>NZ_JACADT010000298.1:0-6089 GCF_013421635.1 Streptomyces sp. UH6
CGTGGTGTACCGCCGGGGGCTGCGGTCAGCCGTCGTGGAGCTGGATCGCCCGTTGCATGGCCTTGCGGGCCCGCGCGGTGTCGCGGGCGTCGTGGTAGGCCACGGCGAGGCGGAACCAGGCGCGCCAGTCCTCCGGGGCGGCCTCCGTCTCGGCCTTGCGGCGGACGAAGACGGCGTCCGCCGCGTCGCGGTCGATACGGCCGCTGGGCGTGCGCTTGAGGTCGTCGACGGGCAGGCCGCCCTCCGCGTCGAGTTCGGCGGCGAGGGCGTTGGCCCGCCGGGCGAACCGGGTGTTGGCCCAGAGGAACCACAGGCCCACGACGGGCAGTACCAGCACGGCGGCGCCGAGCGCGACGGTGAGCGGGGTGCCGACCTTGATGAGCATGACGCCGCGGCTGCCGGCCAGGACGAAGTAGGCGATCAGGGCCAGGGCCGCGACGGCATAGGTGATCTTCGCGCGCATGTCCGGGTCAGCCCAGGTCCAGGAAGTGTTCGAGACCGAAGGTCAGACCCGGCGTGTCCACCACACGGCGCACGCCGAGCAGGATGCCCGGCATGAAGCTGATGTGGTGCAGGGAGTCGTGGCGGACGGTGAGGGTCTCGCCCTCGCCGCCGAGCAGGACCTCCTGGTGGGCCAGCAGGCCGCGCAGGCGGACCGCGTGCACCGGGACGCCGTCGACGTCGGCGCCGCGGGCCCCCTCCAGCGCCTTGGCCGTGGCGTCGGGCATGGGCGCGCTGCCGGCCGTGCGGCGGGCCTCGGCGATCAGCTGGGCGGTGCGCTGGGCGGTGCCGCTGGGCGCGTCGACCTTGTCGGGGTGGTGCAGTTCGACGACCTCGACCGACTCGAAGTACGGGGCGGCGATCTGCGCGAACTTCATGGTGAGGACGGCGCCGATGGAGAAGTTCGGGGCGATCAGGACGCCCGTCGACGGGGAGTCGTCCAGCCAGCCGCCGAGGCTCGCCAGGCGCTCGTCGTTCCAGCCGGTGGTGCCGACGACGGCGTGGATGCCGTGGCCGACGCAGTACTCCAGGTTGGTCATCACCGAGTCGGGGGTGGTCAGCTCGACGGCCACCTGGGCGCCGCTGGAGCCCAGGACGTCCAGGCTGTCGTGGCGGCCGAGGGTGGCCACCAGTTCCATGTCCTCGGCGGCCTCGACCGCCTTGACGGCCTCGGAGCCGATGCGCCCCTGGGCGCCGAGAACCGCCACACGCAGCTTGCTCATGTTGCTCATGCTTCCTTTCGCGGGCCCCACGGGGCTCGGTCGGCTCAGGCCACGATCTGGTGCAGGCGGGAGGCCTGCTTGTCCTTGAGCGGGCCGATGACCGACAGGGAGGGACGGCGGCCCAGGATGTCCCGGGCGACCTCTCGTACATCATCGGGCGTCACCGCGTCGATGCTGGCGAGGACGTCGTCGACCGACATCTGGTCGCCCCAGCACAGCTCGCTCTTGCCGATGCGGTTCATCAGTGCCCCGGTGTCCTCCAGGCCGAGGACCGTGGAGCCCTTGAGCTGGCCGACGGCACGGGCGATCTCCTCGTCGGGCAGGCCTTCGGCGGCCGCCCTGTCGAGTTCGTCGCGGCAGATCTTCAGCACGTCGGGCACCTGGCTGGGCCGGCAGCCCGCGTACACGCCGAAGAGGCCGCAGTCGGCGAAGCTCGAGGTGTACGAGTAGACGCTGTAGGCCAGGCCGCGCTTCTCCCGGACCTCCTGGAACAGGCGCGAGGACATGCCGCCGCCGAGGGCCGTGTTGAGGACCGCCAGGGTCCAGCGGCGGTCGTCGGTGCGGGCGATGCCGGGCATGCCGAGGATGACGTGGGCCTGCTCGGTCTTGCGGGACACCAGGTCGACCTTGCCGGCCGCGCGCAGGGTGCGGCTGCCGGAGCGGGGGCCGACCGGGACGGCGTCGTGGTCGGTCAGCAGCCCGGCCTTCTCGAAGGCGGCCCGGACCTGGCGGACCACCTTGGCGTGGTCGACGTTGCCGGCCGCGGCGACCACCAGGCGGGTGGGGTCGTAGTGCTTCTTGTAGAAGCGCCGTATCCGGTCGGCGTTGAGCGCGTTGACGGTGTCCACCGTGCCGAGGACGGGACGGCCGAGGGGGGTGTCGCCGAGCATGGTGTGCGCGAACAGGTCGTGCACGCAGTCACCCGGGTCGTCCTCGGTCATCGCGATCTCCTCGAGGATCGCGCCGCGCTCGACGTCGACGTCCTCCTGGCGGATCAGCGAGCCGGTGAGCATGTCGCAGACCACGTCGATCGCGAGCGGGAGGTCGGTGTCCAGCACGCGGGCGTAGTAGCAGGTGTACTCCTTGGCGGTGAACGCGTTCATCTCGCCGCCGACCTCGTCGATCGCGGCGGAGATGTCGAGCGCGCTGCGCCGGGAGGTGCCCTTGAAGAGCAGGTGCTCCAGGTAGTGGGTGGCGCCGCCCAGCGCCGGCGTCTCGTCGCGGGAGCCGACGTTGGCCCAGATGCCGAACGTGGCCGAGCGCACCGACGGGAGGGTCTCGGTGACGACCCGCAGGCCGCCGGGGAGGACGGTACGGCGGACGGTGCCGCTGCCGTTCTGCCCCTTGATCAGGGTTTGGGTACGGGCGACGGCCCGCACCGGGGAACCGGTGCGGGCCGTCGCCGTGGTGCTACGAGAGGTCACTTCTCGCTGTCGTCCTTCTCTGCCTGCTCGGAGTCCTCGCCCTCGACCACGGGGACGAGGGAGAGCTTGCCGCGGGAGTCGATCTCGGCGATCTCGACCTGGACCTTCTGGCCCACGCCGAGGACGTCCTCGACGTTCTCCACGCGCTTGCCGCCGGCCAGCTTGCGGATCTGCGAGATGTGCAGCAGACCGTCCTTGCCCGGCATCAGGGAGACGAAGGCGCCGAAGGTCGTGGTCTTGACGACCGTGCCCAGGTAACGCTCGCCGACCTCGGGCATCGTCGGGTTGGCGATGGCGTTGATCGTGGCGCGCGCGGCCTCGGCGGCCGGGCCGTCCGAGGCACCGATGTAGATGGTGCCGTCGTCCTCGATGGTGATCTCGGCGCCGGTGTCCTCCTGGATCTGGTTGATCATCTTGCCCTTGGGGCCGATGACCTCACCGATCTTGTCCACCGGGATCTTGACGGTGATGATCCGCGGAGCGTTCGGGGACATCTCGTCGGGCCGGTCGATGGCCTCCATCATCACGTCGAGGATGTGGAGACGGGCGTCGCGGGCCTGCTTGAGGGCCGCGGCGAGGACGGAGGCCGGGATGCCGTCCAGCTTGGTGTCGAGCTGGAGGGCGGTCACGAACTCCTTGGTGCCGGCGACCTTGAAGTCCATGTCGCCGAAGGCGTCCTCCGCACCGAGGATGTCGGTGAGGGCGACGTAGTGCGTCTCGCCGTTGATCTCCTGGGAGATCAGGCCCATGGCGATGCCGGCGACGGGGGCCTTGAGCGGCACACCGGCGTTCAGCAGCGACATGGTGGAGGCGCAGACGGAGCCCATGGAGGTCGAGCCGTTGGAGCCGAGGGCCTCGGACACCTGGCGGATCGCGTAGGGGAACTCCTCGCGGGTCGGCAGGACCGGCACGATGGCGCGCTCGGCGAGGGCGCCGTGGCCGATCTCGCGGCGCTTCGGGGAGCCGACGCGGCCGGTCTCGCCGACGGAGTACGGCGGGAAGTTGTAGTTGTGCATGTAGCGCTTGCGGGTCACCGGGGAGAGGGTGTCCAGCTGCTGCTCCATGCGGAGCATGTTGAGGGTGGTGACGCCCAGGATCTGGGTCTCGCCACGCTCGAACAGGGCGGAGCCGTGCACGCGCGGGATGGCCTCGACCTCGGCGGCCAGGGTGCGGATGTCGGTGACACCGCGGCCGTCGATGCGCTTCTTCTCCTTGATCACGCGCTCGCGGACCAGCTGCTTGGTGAGCGAGCGGTACGCGGCGGAGATCTCCTTCTCGCGGCCCTCGAACTCCGGGAGGAGCTTCTCGGCGGCGAGGCCCTTGACGCGGTCCAGCTCGGCCTCGCGGTCCTGCTTGCCCGCGATGGTGAGCGCCTCGCTCAGCTCGGGGCGGACGGCGGAGGACAGGGCCTGGAAGACGTCGTCCTGGTAGTCCAGGAAGATCGGGAACTCGCCGGTCGGCTTGGCGGCCTTGGCGGCGAGGTCCGACTGGGCCTTGCAGAGGACCTTGATGAAGGGCTTCGCGGCCTCGAGACCGGCGGCGACGACCTCCTCGGTCGGGGCCTCGGCGCCGCCCTCGACGAGCTTGACGGTCTTCTCGGTGGCCTCGGCCTCGACCATCATGATCGCGACGTCGCCGTCCTCCAGGACGCGGCCCGCGACCACCATGTCGAAGACGGCGTCCTCGAGCTCGGTGTGCGTCGGGAAGGCGACCCACTGGCCGTTGATCAGCGCGACGCGGACGCCGCCGATCGGGCCGGAGAAGGGCAGGCCGGCCAGCTGCGTCGACGCGGAGGCGGCGTTGATCGCCACGACGTCGTACAGGTGGTCGGGGTTGAGCGCCATGATCGTCGCGACGACCTGGATCTCGTTGCGCAGGCCCTTCTTGAAGGACGGGCGCAGCGGGCGGTCGATGAGGCGGCAGGTGAGGATGGCGTCCTCGGACGGCCGGCCCTCACGGCGGAAGAACGAGCCGGGGATCTTGCCGGCCGCGTACATGCGCTCCTCGACGTCCACCGTCAGGGGGAAGAAGTCGAGCTGGTCCTTGGGGTTCTTGGAGGCGCTGGTGGCCGACAGCACCATGGTGTCGTCGTCCAGGTAGGCCACGGCGGAGCCGGCGGCCTGACGGGCCAGGCGGCCCGTCTCGAAGCGGATGGTGCGGGTGCCGAAGGAACCGTTGTCGATGACGGCCTCGGCGTAGTGGGTCTCGTTCTCCACCAGTGTTCTTCTCCTCGTCTTCGTCCCTGGGCTGCCCGTGTGGCAGAGGGACTCGGCGGAGAAGCGCGCCGTGCCTTGCGGACCGGTCTTCGATCGAAGCACCCGGGTCAGTCTCCCCGGGGGCCACTACCGAGGACCGGTGGCGGCGAGGTGCGCTTCCCCTCGTTCGGGTGAACTGTTCACGTGAACAGTTCGTCGGGTGATCAGTGATACGGGGTACCCCGTGTGGGCCCCGTGATCACACCGTGTCGTGTGTCGTGCGTTGTGCTACCACACTACAAAGTGCGGGTGACACCTCGCACGTTTCCGTACGTACGGCAAAGGGAGCGGTCCCCTTCACGGGAACCGCTCCCTTCACGGCGTCTTACTTGGCGCCGCCGGCAGCACCACGGCGGATGCCGAGGCGGTCGACCAGGGCACGGAAGCGCTGGATGTCCTTCTTGGCCAGGTACTGCAGCAGACGGCGACGCTGACCGACCAGGATCAGCAGACCACGACGGGAGTGGTGGTCGTGCTTGTGGCTCTTGAGGTGCTCCGTCAGGTCGGAGATGCGGCGGGTCAAGAGCGCGACCTGGACCTCGGGGGAGCCGGTGTCACCTTCCTTGGTGCCGAACTCGGTGATGATCTGCTTCTTCGTAGCGGCGTCGAGCGACACGCGTACTCCTTGGTGATGTCCTGATGGCCACCGAGTGCCCCCGGTCTGTGTCTCGGGGGAGCTTCCGTTACTCGGGAGGCGGGGATCCGCTGGGCGCGTCCTCCAGACCGCCGTCGGGCGGGTCCGGTGGCGCGTACACAAACGGCCGTCGCCCAGAGTACCAGGCCGCGAGGGGGGTCCCTGCCGCGGGTCACGGAAGTCGGCCGGGGGCGGTGGGACGCGCACTAGGGTACGTCGCGGATCGACCCGGCCCGGTTCGGGCCCGTTGCGGAAGGGGCTTCGCATGGCGGAGACAGCGGAGACAGAGGAAGACGTCAAGGCCCGCAAGGAGCGGGAGCGGGACGAGCTGTACGCGCTCGACATCTCCGGCGTGGAGTGGGAGTGCGCGCCGGGGACGGAGCGGCACGAGGAGCGGGTGGAGATCGCCCGTCTGCCGGGCGGCGCGGTGGCGATGCGGTCGTCGCTGGAGCCGGAGACGGTCCTGCGGTACACGGAGGCGGAGTGGCGGGCCTTCGTGCTGGGGGCACGGGACGGGGAGTTCGACCTGGAGCCCGCCGCCGAGGGCTGAGCC
>NZ_JACADT010000299.1:0-6070 GCF_013421635.1 Streptomyces sp. UH6
TCCTGAGCTGCACCGCGCCCGGTGCGGCGTGCGTGCGGGCCGGGACCGGGGGAGGCGTCGCCACCAAACCCCGTGCCGTCCGTGACCGGTCACGGGACCGTGTTCGCGTCCCGGAAGCCATCACCCACACCCCCGCAGTGCTCGCCGTCGTGCGCCCGGCCGGACCGGTTGGACCGGCCGGCTCCGCAAATCCATTGCCCCATAGGTACCTTGAAGGCTTCGGTACCCTACCCGCTCCACCAGGCCCCTCGAGTACCAGGCCTCACGCGTACCAGGCATAGTAGGGGGCCGTCCGACACCGCGGCGGAACACGGGGAGAAGCAGGGCACCGATGGCATCCCGGAGAGACCAGCTCAACGCCTACACGTTCGCGAAGCGCCGCATGCTGGCGTCCTTCACGCATTCCGCGTCCGGAGGTTCGGAGGAGAGCGCACCGCGGCCCCTGCGGGGCATCCTGCCCGGCATGATCACCGGCGTCGTCGTCATGGCCGTCTTCGGGGCCTGGGGCATGTTCAAGCCGACCGCCCCCAAGGACTGGGACCGGCCGTACGAGAAGGTGATCGTCGCCGACAAGTCGACCACCCGGTACGTCGTCCTCAAGACCGGCGGCAAGACCCAGCTGCACCCCGTGCTCAACATGGCCTCCGCCAAGCTGCTGCTGAAGGACGGCAAGGGCGACGTCATCACGGTCGACGAGAAGATCCTCGACACGCAGATCCAGCACGGTGTCACCGTGGGCATCCCCTACGCCCCCGACCGGCTCCCCGACGCAGGGGAGGCCGCGGCGGAGAAGCGCTGGGTGGTCTGCGAGCGCGCGGGCGAGGGCGGGGCCGTGCAGAAGGCCGCGTTCGTCTTCGCCGCACGGGAGATGAAGCGCGTCGAGGGTTCCCAGAGGCTGAGCGGCGGCCAGCTCCTCTACGTCCAGGGCCCCGACGACGCCCGCTACGTCGTCGACGCCACGGGCACCGGGTACCGGATCGACGCGGTGGAGAAGAAGGAGCCCGAGCTCTCCGCCATGCTGCGCGCGGTGGTCGGCTCGGACCGCGAGCCGCAGCGCGTCTCCCGCGAGTGGCTGGAGACCCTCCACAAGGGCGACCCGCTGGCCTTCCCCGAGATCGACGGCCCGCCGGGCCGGCCGGCCGACGCACCCGGACAACTGGACCAGGAGGCCAACCGGGTGGGGATGGTGCTCACGGCGCGCGACGGTGACCGCGACCGGTACTACGTGGTGCTCCCCGGACGCGTGGCACCCGTCTCCGACTTCGTCGCCAACCTGCTCCTCGCCGACAGCGCGCTCGTGTCGGTCGGGCAGGACGGCAACGCCCTCGAGGTCAGCCCCGGCGCGCTGCAGCCGGGTGAGCCGTTCGCCGCGGACCAGAAGTGGCCCACCGCCGACCCGTCCGCCGTCAACGACCCCTCGGGCGCCGGCAAGGCCCGGGACACCGTCTGCAACGTGCTGATGGGCGTCGACCGCGACTCCGGGCGGACCACCCTGCGGACCTGGGCGGGCGACACCTTCCCCGCCGTCCTCGCCACCGGATCCACCAGCGCGTACGTCACCCCGGGCTCCGGGCAGGTGTACCAGCAGTTCCAGGGCAGTGCCACCGACGTCGGCCCCGTCTTCCTGGTCACCGACACCGGCCTGCGGTACGTCCTGCAGTCCAACGGCGACCGCACCGGCGAGGACAGCGAGATCGGCCGGTCCAAGGAGGACCGGGAGAAGCAGCAGCAGGCGGAGCAGGAGGCGCAGAAGCTGCTCGGCTACGCGGACGTCGCACCGACGCCGGTGCCGGCCCCGTGGTCCGCCTACCTGCCCACCGGGCCCCGCCTGTCGACCGCCGACGCCAGGCAGCCGCAGGGCTCCTAGGCGTCACCGGTACCCACGGCGGACGCGGCGCGCACAGTACCCACGGCGCGCACAGTACCCACGGCGGACGCGGCGCGCACGGCACCCACGGAGCGCACGGCACCGACGGCACGTGCCGACACACATGAGGGAAGGAACGCAGTGACCCCCAGGCCCGGGCCCACGCCCAAGGCGGCCGCGGTGCTGGCCGCGGCGGCCATCACGCTCCCGCTCTGCCTGACCGGGGCGGCCCCGGCAGCCGCGGAACCGGTCAGCGGCCAGTGCACGTTCCCGGCCGAGAACTACCCCGGGCGTCCCTGGGCGCTGCAGCGGGTGCTGCTCGACGAGCTGTGGGAGCAGTCCGAGGGCAAGGGCGTCAAGGTCGCCGTGATCGACACCGGCGTCGACATCAAGCACCCCCAGCTGCGCGACGCCGTGGACGCGAGCAGCGGGGGCAACTTCCTGCCCGCCGAGGTCGACGGCGAACCGCTCGAGCGGGGCAGCGCCAAGGGCACCGACGACCAGGTCGGCCACGGCACCAAGGTCGCCGGGATCATCGCCGCCCGGCGCTCCGACGAGACGGGCTTCGCGGGCCTCGCCCCCGAGGCGACGATCATCCCGATCAAGCACAACGACGCCGAGGGCCACGGCAAGGTCGACGAGATGGTCAAGGCCATCGACCACGCCCGCCAGGCCGGGGCCCAGGTCATCAACATCTCCCAGGACACCGGCTCGCCCGTCGACTCGACCCCGCAGCTCAAGGGCGCCGTCGACCGCGCGCTGGCCGCGGACATCGTGGTCGTCGCCTCGGCCGGCAACGAGGGGCTGGGCGGCGAGAGCAAGAACTCCTACCCCGCCGCCTACGAGGGCGTGCTGGCGGTGGCCGCCTCCGACCGCAACGGCGAGCGCGCGCCGTTCTCCCAGTCCGGCGACTTCGTCGACGTCGCCGCACCGGGGGTCGACATGGTCTCCACGGTGCCCGGCGGGGGTCACTGCGCCGACAACGGCACGAGTTTCTCCGCGCCGTACGTCGCCGGAGTGGCGGCGCTGCTGCGGGCCAAGCACCCGGACTGGAAACAGGAGCAGGTCGTCGCGCAGATCGAGTCGACCGCGGAGCGGACGGTCGCCGACCGCGACCGCCTGGTCGGCTGGGGCGTGGTCGACCCGGTCCGCGCCCTCACGGAGGACGACCGCCCGACGCGTTCCCCCGCCCCCGACGGCGGCCTCGCCGGCGCGGAACCCCCGGAACCGGCGCCGCTCACCCTGGGCGAGACCCCCGACGAACGCGACGCCCGCCTCGGATCCTACGTCGCCCTCGCCGCCGCCGCCACGGTGGCCGCCCTCGCCGGCACCGCCATCGCCCTCCGCGACGCCCGCCGACGGCGGCGGGCGGTCACTCGGACAGGCAGTTCAGCGACTTGACGGTGGCGGGCATGTAGGCGCGCATGAAGCGTTCCACGTCCCGTTCACGGTGGGGCTTCATGGGGCCTTCCGCCATCTTCAGGGCGAGCAGGAAACTGTCGGCACCGCCGGAGTCCCGGCACGGCACGCTGGCGATGGCTCCGTTGTTCGCGAGCACCGCCTGCTCTCCGATGCCTTGGACTCGGCGTGGATCGAAGAGACCGATCGACGGGCCACTTCGCGCGAGCGCCATGAGGTCCGGTTTGCCGCTTCCGGCCGAGAACCACAGTTGGAAGACCTCCTTCCTGTCGACGTACACAACGCACCACGACGCTGAGGCTGGTTCACGAAAGCTGGCGCTGGTCCATTCACGTACCGCGCCGTCACCCCCGAGGAGGGGGGTCAGGAG
This sequence comes from Streptomyces sp. UH6, assembly GCF_013421635.1. NCBI lineage: Bacteria > Bacillati > Actinomycetota > Actinomycetes > Kitasatosporales > Streptomycetaceae > Streptomyces > Streptomyces sp. UH6. Next base: position 3,657 of record NZ_JACADT010000299.1, read on the forward strand.
ATGTGGGCTGACCCGTGCTCCGCACAGCGATCGCGGCACGTGTGCCTTTCCTGCGGTGCCGCAGGCTGCTGGGGACACCATGAGGACGATCCCCCAGATGACGGCCATCATTCTGGTGCGCATGAGTTATCGCGGTGCTCCCGTGATGCCCCGGCCGTGATCCATGCCACCGATCGCCGTCTGGTTGACCTGCGCCTGCAGTTCGTGGGGTGGCGGGCCGCCCGTCGGCCCGTGGACGCGCCACCAGACCTCGGTGAGTGCCCGCAACTGTTCCTCCCGCGACCGGTAATCGTTCTCGCGCCCCTCGCGAAGCCCCTCCTCGTAGCGCGCCCGCTCGTCCCTCAACCAGCTCTCAGTCGCAGCCGTCACCCCCAGCTGAACCTCCGAGCCGACGATCGGAATGTGCCCGGCCACGTCGTTGGTGATCTCCGCCCACCTCGGCGGCTCAGGCGGCTTCGAGCTCATCTGCACCGACTGCGCGCGGACCTCCTCCATGAAGCCGACCGTCCGCGCCGCCTGGATCAGCGAATCCTTCGGATGCTGCTGCTCCGGCCGATGGATGGCCTCCACCATCGGCGTGTTCAGCCCCACGTTCAGCGTCGCGTAGCCCTGCGGGTCCCTGGACACCTGCTTCGCCACCTCGAACAGGTCGGCCTGCGTGACCGGCGCCGTGTCGTCGTCGAACGCACTCGCCACCTGGTGCACCGTGTCCCCGTGGCTGACCAGGATCCGGCCCACGCCCTCCCGCAGCGTCGGCGGGAGGCGGTCCTCCCACGTGGCCAGGTGCTGCACCGCGTGCTGGAAGACCTCCCTGTTCGCCGCCGTGTGCTCCACGGGGCCCGCCGAACCGGAGGCGTACGGGCCGACGCCGGTCGCGGCCGCCTCCAACGCCGCACCGAAGCCCACGCACATGTCCGTGTCGGCGCGTTCCTGGTCGTGGTCCGGGCGGGGCCCGTCCAGCGCCTCCGGCACGACCGTGAACCAGTCCCGCTCGGCGGCCAGGTACTTCATCCGTCCCTCGTTCCGCAGGTACTCCGCAGCCCCCTCCGGATCGCGGCTCATCAGCCCCAGGACGCCGTCCAGCGGGTCGTTGGCGAACCAGCCGTCCTTGCCGGCCACCGGTCCCACCATGTCCCAGACCTCCGGATCCCTCCGCTCCGCGGCGATCAGGTCGTCGCCCAGGTCCGACAGGTACGGGGACCCGAACTGCCCGCCCTGGCCCATCAGGCTGACCAGCGACTGGTACCCCCGCTCGTTGGTCATCCGGTCCGCGGCGAACCGTGAGGCGTGCGACTCGAGGCCCGCCTCGCGCATGTCGGACCGCCATCGCTCGTACCAGGGCGAGTCCGTCTCCCGCGTCGCCGTCGCCAGGGTCCGCGACAGCCCGGAGGCGACGTCCGTCATGCCGCGGGCCTGGGGGTCTCCCGCCGTGTGGGCCAGGTCGTTGGCCCGGCTGCCCACGGCGAGGAGGCCGTCCGCGCCCAGCCCGCTGAGGAACGTGCGGCTGAAGTGCTCGTCGTGCTGGTTGTCGCGGAAAAGGCGGCGGAGTTCGTCCACCTCCGCCGCGCTCAGCCTCTCGCCCTTGGCCATCCGCGCCGCGAGCGCACTGCCGGCGCGGGCCTCGTACTCCTCCACGTCGTTCAGCGCACCCGCGTTGAAGCCGCCCGCGGTGCCGTCGCCGTTGTGCTCGTCACGCGTCACCGCCCGCAGCGCGATCACGACGCCCTGGTCCGCGTCGTCCACCGCCCGCACGGCGTTGTCGATCCGCTGCTGCCACCCCTCGGCCGACCCGCACGTCTCCCCGGGCCGCGGCGGACGTTGCGCGACGTCCACCGTGACGACCCCACGCCCGGAGACGCGCAGGCCCGCCGCCTCCGCCTCCTTCCGGACGACGGCCAGCCGGCTGCGGAGCTCCGAGAACTGGGTGTAGGCGTCCCGCAGCAGCGCGGCGACGGCCATGGCCTCCTTCCGCGCCGCCCGGTACTCCGCGAGCGTGACGTCGAAGACCGACCCCGCCGTCCGCGCCGCGACCCCGGTCCACCCACCGGGCGGTCCACCGGCCGCCAGGCCGTGCACCTCCGTCAGGTAGTCGCCCTCCTGTACGGCGAACTCCCGCGCCATGTCCTCCCACCGGTCGGCGGCGGCGACCAGACTGGACAGCTCGGCGGTCATGATCTCGTGATACGTCGGCACTGCGCGCCGCCCCCTAGAAGGCGTCGAGCGGCGAGATCAGGCGGAGCCCCTTCTCGACCGCGACGTCCGTGCCGGCGTAGAGGCGGGCCGAACCGCGCAGGGCGGCCTTCTCCGCGCCGAGGCGGTGCATCAGCGCGGTGACCTGGTCGCTCCACGCCTCGTGGGCGTCGTGCAGCGCCTTGCCGGACGCCCACCCGTCGCCGTCCGCCGCGGCCAGCGCC